>JADBWH010000074.1 GCA_020404105.1 Pseudanabaena sp. M53BS1SP1A06MG
AGTCACAACGGCGATCATGTTGCACAAGGTCAAAACTTTGCTAGGCTAAGTAATTATGAGGACTGACACGCTTTTCTATCAATTATTTAACGCCTTTCACAGCTTGCTATTTGAGCTAATCGAACGCCCGATCTCGGAAGCTGAAGGCTATGAATTTAGTTCGGTGGAAGTAAAAGAGAAAGCCTTTCGCTTTGATGGGATATTTATCCCAAAAGCGAAAGACAAACCGATATATCTACTTGAGGTACAATTCCAGCAAAAGGAAGACTTTTACTGGGAGTACTTATCTGAGATATATCTATACTTGAATCAATCTCGTCCTGAACATGATTGGAAAGCGATCGCCATCTTTGCGAGGCGTAGCTATGAGCCAGAGCCAAGAAGCCATGTGCAGGAAATGCTCAACTGCCAGAGGATACTCAGAGTCTATCTAGAAGACTTGGTAGATCGGGAGACAGATTCTTTTGCGATCGCTATTATTCAGCTAATCTTGTCTACTGAAAGTCAAGCCGTAACTATGGCAAGACAATTGGGCGATAAAATTGAGCAGGAAAATGATCCCGAAATCCAAGAGCAGGTATTAGAATTAATAGAGACGGTGTTGGTGTATAAATTCCCGAAACTTAGTCGGCAGGAGATTGAAGCAATGTTTACATACAGCGATTTAAAGCAGACTCGTGTATATCAAGAGGCGAGAGAAGAAGGCGAGCTACGAGGTGAGCAGCGCGGTGAGCAACGTGGTTTACAGCTAGGTGAACAAAAAGGTTTGAAGCTAGGCGAGAAGCGCGGACTGGTCAAGGGACAAGCTACGATGCTACTGCGTCTGCTCAATCGTAAGTTTGGACAGATTAGCCCAAGTTTGCGGGGCAAGGTAAACAAACTATCGGCAAAACAGCTAGAAAATCTAGCCGAAGCATTATTTGACTTAGAGACGATCGCTGACCTAAGTGATTGGCTAAAAACTCAAGGCAAAGCTAAATAGAGGATTTTTAAACCAATACTAAAAAAAGGCAGGACAGCTAAAGTCTTGCCTTTTTTTGTGCCAATGGCTAGCGCCCGTTCTCAAGAACAAACGCATAACAACTGAAAGTTTGCCAAAAGCACAAAATCCTATGTTTGAAATTACCCAAGAAATTGAAGAGCATTTTGATTGTTCTTTACGCATAAAAGCCGAAGCAACAGTAGAAGCGATCGCCCTCTCGAAATCCATCCAGATTGGCGAACCAGCACAGCAAATAGAACTAGCCAAAGCATCGGGATGGGGAACCCTCACCGATATCTGGGTGGGAGCAAACCATCAGGGGAACACATGGCAATACCGATGCTATGAAAGACTTTGCCAACTGCTCACAACCGCCGAAATCCAAGCCGCCAAATCAGCCACTGCCACTGCCTATCAAACGAGTTTTGAAGTCATCCGTGCTATGTGGGACTTACTCACCGCGATCGGATTTACTGGTGGATCGATCCTTGAACCTGCTTGCAATACCCTATCCTTCATGGGTTGTCAGCCTCAGCACATGAGAATCAGATCGCAATGGGTAGGCGTAGAGCTAGATCCCACCTTTGCCCAAATCGCAAGATTGCTTTACCCCGAAGCCCAGATTTATGCTCAAGGTTTTGAGAAAGTTAGCCTATCAGATAGTAGCTTTGACCTAGCGATCGGCAATGTCCCCTTTGGTAATTACAAGCTGTTTGATTCCCGATATGCCCACCTAAATCTGAGCGTGCATAACTATTTTTTTGCTAAATGTACCGATCTAGTGCGCGAGAATGGTTTACTGTGTTTGATTTCCAGTTGTTTTACCCTTGACTCGCTTGGCACAAGTTTTAGGAGACATCTAGCCGAGAAGTTAGAATTAGTCACTGCCATACGGTTGCCCGATATCGCTTTCAAACGATTCTCCAATACGGCGGTTGTGGCAGATATTCTACTCTTTCGTAAATTAACGGAAGTGGAACGAAAGTTAACAACTGCAAAAGATTATGAATATCCTAGTTGGGTCAAGACAGCCCCATCGGGTAAACATACCGTTAACCAAGAGCCAATCATGATTAATCAATGGTTCAAGGAACCAGAAGTAGCCTAGCGGCGATTCGACAGAAAAATTACCACACAAACATCAAAAAGCGTCTCAACCCAATCAAGGGAAGGGGCGTTTTTTTATTGAGGAAAAATCATGAGTCCAAAAACGATTAAATTTCGCAATATTCTCGGCGAACTGAGCGTCGCCAAACTATATGGTGGAGAGCATTTAGGTGTAACCGCCCCAGCCAACTTTGACCTACGCAAAGAGATTAGCAAGATTGGTAAAGCGATCGGCAAATTTTACCAACCAGCACCAGTACAGACACAGGTAATCCAGATTCCGCCGCAACTACAGCATGTCCTACCCAATGCATTTTGTGAATATGGAAGCCAAATCTACCGTCGTACCGACAGCCAACTGGAACTAATCGAAAACCAGTCCCATCGCATTCGTGCTGCCATGTCTGTGGTCAAGATTTTGGACTTAGTGCTGAAGATGCAACAGTATGACGATGACCGAGAACTAGCAAAACTGCGTCAAGTTCTCAATCAAAAATACGATGCGTTCGTAATTAGATTTGGCAACTTTACCGCCAAAGTAAACCTTGAAATCTTCAAAGAAGACCCAAATTACTACCGCTTAAGAGCATTAGAAATTGACCAAGGCAAAGGCAAAAGTCCCACCAAAGCACCGATATTCGATCAACGCACAGTCAGAGCCACACCAAGATATCGCGCCAGTAATGCCAAAGATGCCCTTGCTCAATGTCTAGATGCGCGTAGTTTCATTGACCTTGACTGGATTGGGAATCTGCTCGACAAAAGTATCAGCACTGTTGTCATCGAACTAGAAGGGGCAGTGTTCTACAACGGAACCACACCACTAGAAGACCTACAAGCAGCTTCCAAAGAAGATTGGATTACTCGCGAAGAATTCATCAGTGGCAATGTGGTCGCACGTTTAAACAGAGTAGTCGCATGGCAACAAATGGGAGTTCCTGACTGGCTAAACGTAGAGATTTACCACCAAGTCATCAGAGACAACCAGCCAGTTCCCTGCTTACCCGAAGCCGAAGATGTGGATATTAAAGTGCGCTGTGCTGTGAAATTGGGACTCAATATCAATTCCATGACCCCAGATGAGCTAAATCTGCTGCTACGCAACACCATTCGCCTGAAGCTAGGAACAAGTTGGCTACCCGAAACCGTAATCAAGGAGTTTACCGAACAACTGCTCAGCCATGCAGGAAAAAGCACAGTCAAGTTTCATCCTGACCCCGCCAACATTTGGGTAATCACAGGTGACAGCAAACTAATTGTTTCACCACAGAATAAAACCGAGTGGGGAACTCAAAACTTTACGGCGATCGCCCTGATTGACCATACACTCAACCAAAAAGATCCAAAAGTCTACGATTACTACAAAGACAAAGATGGCAACACGATCGCCACGCTCAACCTCGAAGCAACATCGGAGTCGCGCACGATGAGGGATAAGATTCAAACTGCTTTCAAAGCATGGATCTGGAGTGATGGCGATCGCGCCGAAAGGTTATGTCTGCACTATAACCAATATCACAACCTCTACCGCGATACTGTCTATGACGGTTCACATCTGACCTTTCCAGGCATGACTCCCGATTTTCAGATGCGTCGTCATCAAGCCAACTTTGTACGCCGCGTCGAACGACAGAAAGCCTCTTTTGCCGCCCATCGGGTGGGCTATGGCAAAACCGCGACAATGATTGCATCAGGCATGGAACTGAAACGCAAAGGCATGGCTCACAAAGTTATGCATGTGACCATGAAATCGATCTTGCCTGATTACTACAAAGAATTTCGGCGGCTGTATCCCGAAGCCAGCATTCTGGTTCCCACAGCTAAAGAATTTGCTAAAGATAGCCGTCGTGTCCTATTGAGCAAGATTGCTACCCATAACCACGATGCAATTTTACTAACCTACGAACAGTTCTTTAACTTGCCCATCAGCGAGGAAACTGAACTGATGTTTTTGGAAGAACAAATGTCGGCGATCGCTTCTATCTTTGACTTAACCACCAAAGAAGAATCAAAGCAAGCATTTCGCAGTCTAGAAGCAACTCGTAAGAAAATCGGCTTGCGGATTCAAGAAATTGAAAACAGCCATCGCAAAGACCGCGTGATCTATTTTGAGCAACTGGGTATAGATGCACTGTTCATTGACGAGGTACAGCAAATCAAACGACTGCAAATCCTGACTACTCAGCATAACGTCTCTGGCATTCCCTCTGGATATAGCCAACGCGCCCATGACTGCTTCATGAAAGTACGATATCTGCTTGGTAATGGTAAGAGGGTGATCTACTCAACAGGAACACCCCTTAGCAACACTATGGCGGAGATCTTGATTATTTCTGGGATAGCGGATCCATTGTGCATAGCTAGTAATACTTGAGCGCGATTGAGCATCGAGATGTGACTAGTCCCCTTGCGACAAAGCTTTAGGCATTGCTGATAATCAGCATTTGAAAGTGTTAGTTTTAGTCTTTCCATGTTGCAGATGACGATTTGTTAAGTTGTTTATAAAGTATTGCCAAATGCATATTTTTCGTTAGTTTTTTAGTCGTTGAGATCACTATTCATTTAGTTGTCGGACAATTGGCAGGTAATTTATTTGGTTAGAATGTTTAATATGATACTGTACATTCTCTTTTTCATTCACATAAATATTCTATTTAAAAGAAACTTGATGGAGTGTTGCATGTTTAGCAATATTTCCATTGTCTATTAGTTCAGAATTTACTAGATTTGTTTGAGATAGAATCTTGCTCCTTGATTACAGATTAGTCGCGGAATGGAAAATCTATACACTTCCCCATCAAATGTAATTACCATAGCGGTAGTCATGTAAAGTGCTGTTAAAGCTATAGACTAGATTAGAAAAAGATTTTCTAATTAGCTACATCTCTACGGAGGCAATTTCTCATGTCAGGAAATTTGAAAGGTAAAGTTGCCTTGGTAACGGGAGCATCACGGGGAATTGGTAAAGGTATTGCCATTGGTTTGGGTGAAGCGGGTGCGCTAGTTTATATCACTGGGCGCAGTGTGAATCAGACAAGTTCTAGAGATTCTGTTTCGGGCAGCTTACTAGAAACTAAAGCCGCAGTAGAAGAGGCTGGTGGGATTTGTATTGCTGTTCCCGTTGATCACAGTGATGATGAGCAAATTAAATCTCTATTTGAGCAAATTGATCGAGAGCAAAATGGACAATTGGATCTCTTGGTGAATAATGCTTATGGTGGAGTGCGATCGCTAATCTCTTCCAACGGTAAACAATTTTGGGAAGCAGATCTGAGTCTTTGGGATGCTTGTAACCAAGTCGGTTTGCGAAGTCACTATAAAGCAAGTCATTTTGCCGCGAAGATGATGACTCAACGCAAACAAGGCTTGATCGTGACGATTTCTTCTTGGGGTGGATTAGCTCCTATTTTTGGAGTTGCATATGGTACTGGTAAAGCTGCTTGCGATCGCCTTGCGGCTGAGATGGCTGTCGAACTCAAGCCGTTTAATGTTGCTTCGATTTCACTTTGGCCGGGGATTGTTGGCACTGAACAATTTCATCAGTTGGCTGACGGAAACCTTGAGGGTAATGAGAATAATCTGGGTGTGGCGGCGATCGCTGATAAATTCAATTGGGAAACTCCTTTATTTGTCGGTAAGGTAATTGCTGCCTTGTGTAATGACTCGAACTTGATGCAGAGAACTGGCAAAGTTCAGATTGGGGCGGAACTGGCTGCTCGTTACGGAATAATTGATGAATATAAGCATTGTCCTGTTTCTTTACGCTCCCTCAGATTTTTATTGGTGCAAGGTTTGCCGAATCTTAAAAACAGCGCCAAGTTCATTCCTGATCTGCGAGTGCCTTGGTGGATTCTCCTGTTAACAATACTCAGGTCTCCGAAAATCTGAATGTGAGTCTATATAATAAGTCTAGCATTCAACCTCACGATTACAAATTGAGAATTGATTTCAGAGCCGCATTAAAACAGTTTAATTTTCCTATGCTAACTAATCCCTGAAAGGATTGATACATATTAAGCCTTTCACGGCAAAAATTAAACAGGTAGTTATCATTTTAGGCTAAACATTCTGAAGAATGATAACCGACAAAATTTATAATGAATTCACATAAGTTTGGTTTTAGATATATCATTATATGGTAATATTATAGAATCACGCTATCACAAATAAAAATAGTAAAAGTTTGCTTCTACCATTATGACCTTCAACCCTTCTGCTCTGACTCAAGTCGCCGATTACTTTAAGGTATTATCTGAACTCAGTCGATTACAAGTGTTATGTTCTTTGAAGTCAGGCTCAAAGAATGTTACAGAAATTATGGAAGAGACAGGCTTAGGACAAGCAAATGTCTCGAAACACCTAAAGATTTTAGCTCAGTCAGGGATTGTCTCTAGAACTCCTCAAGGTGTCAGCGTATATTATGAAATTGTCGAACCATTTATTTTTGATTTATGCGAACTGGTGAGCGATCGCCTTTCTATTCGCTTACAAGAGCAATCACAACAGCTAAAACAACTAGAAGGATTGCGACGCAATGAACCCATTAAAGCTAGTCAAAAGAACTCTAAAGTCAAAGTCAAAAGTTACGCTTGAAAACTTGAACAAGGTTAGTCCATTAGAGTGAGTTATGGATAAAATGCAGCCTAACGCTCAACAAACTTGGCAAGTTAAAGATCGCTTCCTAGAAATCAATTCACGTTGGTTAACCCTAATTGGCGAACATCTGCAAGACGATCGCGGCGAAGTTTTGGAATATTGGCGGATTGAAAAAGCGGATTCGGTAATTGTTCTGCCCATTCAAGGCGATCGCATCTTATTGCCAAAGCCAAGTTATCGTACTGGTATTGGTCAAACAACTTTAGACTTTTCTGGGGGGCGAGTAATCGCAGGACAAAATCCTCAACTTGCCGCGATCGCTACGCTAAAGCGCGAGTTAGGGATTGAAGTATCGGCGATCGCACAATTAATCCCTTTAAATACTGAAGGTTGGGCTGTAAATAGTTCTTTCTCTAATCAAAAGCTTTATGGATTTGTTGCTTATATAGAAAAAATGACCAAACTAAGTTATGAATTAGTTGCAGTTACTTATCCCTTGACTTCGGATGGAGTTCAGAAATTACTTGAGGAAATCACTTGTCTGCAATGTCGTGCCGTGTTGCTGGAATGGATAATGCTAAATCAACGTTGGCAGACATCAACAACTGCTCAAAACTCTGAGCAATTCGCGTTTGGAATCGTTCCCGATGCTTGATTAATTTAAACGATCGCAATATTGTTGGTAGATCCGTCAAGCCTCTTAAATCAGCGATCGCAATGGTTCGTAAGACACCAAATTGTACCTCTTTCCTCACCATCCATTCTGAAAGTACAGTTGCCCCAATTCCATTTTCAACTATAGCCTTAATCATTTCTCCACTGCTCATCTCTAGGATCACATTTAGTTCCAAGGGATCAATGCCCCAATCTCGCAATGATTGTTCAAAGATATTACGAGTGCCAGATCCTGATTCGCGCATAACCCAATCTGTTGTCGAAAGTTCTGATGGTGAAATTGTATTTCGTTCAAACCAAGGATGAGTTTGCCCAACTACTACCTGCAAGCGATCGCCACCAATTACCTGCTGCTCTAAGCAATCTGATGCTGTTTGCGATACAATTCCTTCAACTAACCCCAAATCAAATTTGCCAACTACCGTTCCTGTAACGATTTCTTCGGTATTACCCACTATACAGTTGACTTGAATCCCAGGATACTGATTCTTAAACTGACTAATAAAGCGAGGTATCCAGTAGTTACAAATGGTTTGGCTAGCTCCTAATTTTAGTTCTCCTTGCTTAAGTTCACTTAATTCTTGCAATCCCCGTTTGGCTAAAGCTACTCGTTCCAAAATCTTTTCCGCCTCGCCTTGTAACAGCTCACCTGCTTGTGTTATTTCAATTCGGCGACCAATGCGATGGAACAATGGCATCCCAATTTCTGCCTCCAAACTTTGAATCGAAGCACTGACAGATGGCTGAGTTAAATAAAGCACTTCAGCAGCACGAGTAAAGTGTAAATGCTGGGTGACTGCTAGAAAAATACGAAGTTGTTCAAAGGTCATTTGTAGTTCGGCACATGTTTGAGCGATCAATGAATACTCTATTAAAATAATAGACTCAGCCTATTATTTTAATAGAAAAGACTGTTTGCTTCTATCATTCTAATCACACTAGAGTTAGTATTAACCAAATTACTTACGTTAGATTGAGTATCTATAAATATGACTGTAACAAACATGCTTCTCTACATACTGTTGGGTTTGTTAGCAGGGATATTGAGTGGATTAGTGGGAGTTGGCGGTGGCGTTTTTATCGCCCCTGCTCTGGTTATATGGTTTGGGATGTCTCAGCACCAAGCACAAGGGACAACATTAGCCTTGTTAGTCCCACCAATTGGCATACTAGCAGCTTGGACTTACTATCAACAAGGCTTTGTTGACGTTAAAGTGGCAGCTTTTATCTGTATAGGCTTTGTAATCGGTGGATTTTTAGGAGCTAACCTAGCTGTAGGAATACCCAATGCAATTTTAGAGAAGATTTTTGGTGGAGTAATTATGGCGATCGCACTAAAAATGATCTTCTCGCACTGATTAAGCCACACTCACACAATGCTAGCCTTGGCGGATTCTTTTTGGGGATATTAAGACTACGAGTGGAAGTAAAATGGAATGAGAATCCACTTCATAGAGAATTACGACCCTAGGGCGATCGCTTTTCACTTCAATCCTTATACTCATGTATTACCTAAACCTTATAGCTAGTATAGCTTATAGGAAATATGCTCAACCACAAATTCTCGCCTTTCTACACTCCCCCAGCTTTATCATTTCTTCTCATTTTGGAAACTAATTTGTGTTGACAATCTCTCTTTATGCTGTATAGTTGTATAACTGATTGGTCATATATTGATATTTAATCTAGCCAGTCTGATTAACAAACTTCAAATAAAATAATCATGTCAACAGCATTACAAAGGCGCGAAAGCGAATCGCTATGGGATCGATTTTGTGATTGGGTCACGAGTACCGACAATCGTCTTTACATCGGTTGGTTCGGGATCGTCATGATCCCCACCCTGCTCACCGCAACTACTTGTTTCATCATCGCCTTCATCGATGCGCCACCTGTCGATATCGACGGTATTCGCGAACCTGTCTCTGGCGCTTTACTCTACGGCAACAACTTGATTACCGCCGCCGTTGTTCCATCATCGAACGCGATCGGCCTGCACTTTTACCCCATTTGGGAAGCTGACAGTCTTGATGAATGGTTATACAACGGTGGTCCTTACCAACTGATTGTCTTCCATTTCTTGCTTGGTATTTACTCCTATATGGGACGTGAATGGGAATTGTCATACCGCCTCGGTATGCGCCCTTGGATCGCCGTAGCCTATTCTGCACCAGTCGCAGCAGCAACTGCCGTTCTCTTGATCTACTCCGTTGGTCAAGGTTCATTCTCGGACGGTCTACCTCTGGGAATCTCAGGTACTTTCAACTTCATGCTCGTACTTCAAGCAGAACATAATGTACTGATGCACCCCTTCCATATGTTGGGAGTAGCGGGTGTATTTGGTGGTTCCTTGTTTGCCGCCATGCATGGTTCGCTTGTGACTTCTAGCTTGATTCGTGAAACCACTGAAAACGAATCTCAGAATGCTGGTTATAAGTTTGGTCAAGAAGAAGAAACCTACAATATCGTGGCTGCTCACGGTTACTTTGGACGCTTGATTTTCCAATATGCCTCCTTCAATAACAGTCGCAGTTTGCACTTCTTTCTTGCCCTATGGCCAGTAGTTGGGATCTGGTTTGCGGCTTTGGGTGTAAGTTCTTTTGCCTTCAATCTGAATGGCTTCAATTTCAACCACTCAATTTCCAGCAGCCAAGGAAATTTAATACCTACTTGGGCAGATGTAATTAACCGCGCTAATTTGGGTATTGAAGTAATGCATGAGCGTAATGTTCACAATTTCCCTCTCGACTTGGCGGCACTTGACGTAACACCTGTTGGGATGAGATCTCCAGCTATCAACGGATAATCCCTGTAATTTCTCACTCTCTTACCAAATAAAAAAGCTCTCTGAAAAGAGGGCTTTTTTAATAAAGTTTGATTGCTTCAAATGCTTAAAGTTTATTTTATAACCTTATAGTTATGTAATTACTAATAAGTGTATACTTAGAGTATGAAATCCTAGTCGGTCTTTGAAGATGCAAATATTACCCTCTCTCCAAATCGGTCATCATCTTGCTCGTTATCCTATTATTCAAGGAGGTATGGGCATTCGTATTTCTGGAGCGCATCTGGCGGCGGCGGTCGCTAATGAGGGTGGTATTGGAGTAATTTCTGCTGTTGCTTTAGGACTGAATTCACCCTATTTTGATATTACTCAGACTAATGTTGGTAAACGAAGAGAGCAGTTTTTTGAAGCAAATCGACTAGCGCTAATTGACGAAATTCAAAAGGCTCGTAAACTTAGCCCCAATGGTATTTTGGCTGTTAATGTCATGGTTGCGGCTCAAGATTATGAAACCTTAGTGCGTACATCGGCTGAGCAAGGAATAAATTTAATTATTTCTGGTGCAGGATTGCCCATGCAATTACCAGAATTTACTGCCGACTATCCAGAAGTTGCCCTAGTGCCAATCGTTTCTAGCACCCGTGCCGCACGAATTATGTGCCGAAAATGGGAACGGAATTATGGAAGGTTGCCTGATGCTTTTATTGTAGAAAACCCTAATTCCGCAGGTGGACACCTAGGCGCTAAATTGGAGGAGTTAGGCGATCGCGCATTGGAAGCAGAACAGGTCATCCCCGAATTAGTGACCTATCTACAACAGGAACTTGGTAAAGCCATTCCCGTAATCGCCGCAGGTGGTGTATGGGATCGGGACGACATTGATCGCATGATCGCATTAGGAGCCAGTGGTGTCCAGATTGGTACGCGCTTTATTACCACTGATGAATGTGATGCGGATATTCGCTACAAAGAATTTCACCTCCATGCTCAACCTGAAGATGTGGTGATTATCTCCAGCCCTGTGGGAATGCCAGGAAGAGCGTTGCGAAATGCTTTTGTCGAGCAGGCGATCGCAGGTTCTCTCGATCTAGATAGACGATGTTTGGCGAGTTGTCTCCATGTTTGTAAATGCCGCGATGAGCAGAAATATTACTGCATTATTAAAGTTTTAGACAAAGCGGCACGAGGTGACATTGAGAATGGGCTTGTTTTTTCAGGCAGCAATGCTGGAAGGGCTGAGCGAATTATCCCCGTTGCGGAACTGATGGCGGAGTTAGTTGCTTAACACTCTTACAATATAATTACAGATAAGATCGTAGGAAGTTATGAATCAATTTAAAGAATGGGGATTTTCAGCCCAATGGTGGCGCGGTGAGAAGGGCGAGTATTGGGTACTCGGTCAAACAGTTCTCTCTGTTGGATTTTTGCTACTGCCTGTGTATCCCGCGATCGCTCTAGCTAATTTGTCACCGATCTGGAAATATGGAGATTGGGGACTGACGGGAATTTTCGGGCTAATTGCCGCCTTATTATTGCTTTCAGGAAGCTTTGAATTAGGAGAGAATCTTACGCCGTTACCGCACCCCAAGCACGATGGCGAATTGGTAACGAGTGGCGTTTATGGAGTGGTCAGACATCCAATTTATAGCGGAGTAATTTTTCTTGCGATCGCCTATAGTTGTTGGAAATTGAGTCTCGTTCATGTGATCGGCGCAATCATCCTGTTACTATTTTTTGACATCAAAGCGAGAAAAGAAGAATCGTGGCTGAGTACTAAATTCTCTGACTACGATCAATATCGATCGCAGGTTAAGAAACTAATTCCTTGGATTTATTAAGGTCAAAATTAAGGTCAAATAATTATGTGGGACGAACGTTTTAGCGGTTTAGAATACGTCTATGGGACTGAACCGAATGATTTCTTAGTTTCCGTAGCATCAAAAATTTCCCAAGGAAAAATCCTCTGTTTGGCAGATGGCGAAGGCCGTAACGGGACTTATTTGGCAACTTTGGGCTACGATGTGGTCACTGTCGATGCTTCGAGCGTAGGACTTGCCAAAGCGCAAAAACTCGCTCAAAAGAAGCAGGTCGAAATTACGACAATTCACGCCGATCTCGCTGATTTTGTAATTGAACCTCAAACTTGGGATGGAATTGTTTCGATTTTTTGCCATTTGCCTCCAGATTTGCGGGCTAAAGTCTATTCCCAAGCTGTGCAAGGATTGAAGCCAAACGGTGTTTTTGTCCTTGAATCTTTTGCCCCCGAACAATTGCAATACAACACAGGTGGTCCAAAAAACATCGATATGCTTCCTGCTCTATCCACGTTACAACAGGAACTAACTGGTTTAGATTGGGAAATTGCGCGATCAGTAGAGAGAGATTTAGACGAGGGGCGTTATCACGATGGTAAAGCGGCAGTCATTCAAATTCTCGGCAGAAAATAAATAATTGAAATAGAACCAACCTGTGATTGATTCTGTCTAAAGAAGATATAGATAAGATTCATAAAGAGGAAAACGGTGATGAACTCTAAGAAAAAAATTGTTTTGGGAATTGCGATCGCTACTTGTTTAGGTTTAATTCCTGCCACATTTATTTACGCTCAAAGCATGAGCCGTCCTGATGTTGTAGCCAAAGCTTCAACATCTTCTCAAGCGCTGACCAATGCCGAAATTGAAGGCTTGAAGTTTATGCGTGAAGAAGAAAAGCTGTCGCGGGATGTGTACCAAATCCTTGGCGATCGCTGGAATCTTCGCAGTTTCAGTAACATTAACCAGGCAGAACAGCGCCACATGGATCAGGTAAAAATGCTAATGCAATCCTATGGTATTGCCGATCCTGTGGTTAGCGACAAGGTTGGAGTGTTTGCCAATCCTCAACTAGCAGCGATGTATACGAAACTGGTACAGCGCGGACAGACTTCATTGCTAGAAGCATTAATGGTGGGTGCATTGATCGAAGAAACTGACATTAAAGATTTGCGCGATCGCCTGAATGCAACTGCGAATCCGCAGATTAAAGCGACTTATGGATATTTGCTGCAAGGTTCCTACAATCATTTGCAAGCCTTTGTCAGACAGATTGAGCGTCAAGGTGGATCTTATACTCCTCAAGTTCTCTCGCAGCAGGAGCTTACAGAGATTTTGGCTCAGGGACATCGCTCTGGTTGGCGCTAGTTCTCATATCAAGTTGATGTTGCTGTAGATGCGATCGCCTCTACAATCTATCTCCTGAAGGCGATCGCCATCACCATAATTCGTAATTTCTAGGCGATCGCCCCAACATTCATCTCCACATTTACTCAGCATGAATTGTTTGATTTATTCAAAACAGATGTAAATTATAGCTAAGATGGTTTAAGATAGCATAGCCTGTATAAAAATCGACAAAATTGATATGTTACGAAGTCTGGAGATTAAATCACTTGAAGCTTGGAAACTGGAGCTAGGATTGCTTCCAGTTCCTTTGTTTAATCTTCAAACTCAAAATGATAAAGTTATTTTGCTTAATGGTAGAGTCGGGAATTTTTGCTTGGATTTGGCTCCTAGTGATGAAGATCCACGAAATTTAGCATGGTCTTCTGATGTTGGACATTACGTTAAAATATATGATGACATTGTAGAAGTTTACAGGTGGGATGGTAAACCTTCTTCTCTAGAACGTTACAAGAAAAAAAGTGTTGAAGAAAACTTAGTAAAGTTTTACGACTATTTACAAAAAGATCAACCATCAAGAGATTTATCTATTATTTCCTTTGCAATCAAAACATTTAGGACTCTTAGAGGCGTATTAGGAAGAGATTTTGATGGGCGACAATCGTTAAGAGCATTTCTCTATCTATTAGCTTGCACATCGGAAGATGTTAATCGTAATGATCTAAATTTAGATAAATGGGGACTGTGTTCTGATATTCAAGATATTGTTAATTCGGTTAATAGTTCTGATTGGGAATCTCTAATAGATAGCCTAAGAAATGGAACTAGCTTTTATGGTTTAAAGCCAAATATTTCTCTTTTACTTCGCCATGCTTCAGGTACATTGTTTGAGGAAGCACATTATGAAGCTGAAGCATTTGATCAGAGTCAGCTTTATTTGCCTGGAATCTTACCTAATCCTGTGTCAGTTAAGAAGGAGACTAATTTTGTTGGGATTTATTACACGCCACCTTCAATAGCTAGAACATTAGTAGAAGAAACATTAAATGCATTGGGAGAATTACCGCGTAAACTGAAAGTATTCGATCCTGCTTGTGGTTCTGGAGTTTTTCTAAAAGAAGTCTTAAGACAATTATCTCTAAGAAACTATAGTGGCTCAGTGGAGCTTGAAGGTTGGGATATTTCTCCAGCAGCAATTGACATGGCAAAATTTATTCTTTTTTATGAAAAAGATAAGTTAAGCGATCAGTTTTTGCTCAAAATAAACATTAACCATCAAGATTCTCTAGATGAGACAAAACAATGGAGCAATCAAGCAGATGTCATTTTAATGAATCCTCCATTTTTATCATGGAATAATATGCACAAATCTCAAAGAGATTTAGTGAAAAAATCTTTAGGTAGTTTAATGCAAAAATCTCCAGATCTCGCAAGTGTTTTCTTGTGTAAAGCATTGCAAAGTTTGAGATCTAGGGGAGTAGTTGGCTGTATTTTACCTGCTTCCATTTTAGGTGCGGAATCATACATTAAAATCAGACAAGAATTCATATCCCACTTGGACATTTATTTAGTTGGAAAGCTAGGGAGTCATCATCTCTTCTCAAATGCTCAGATAGACACTGCTTTTTTAGTTGGTAAATCACCTAAAACTAGTAATTCAACGCTTTCTCTATGGGCTGATCATCGCTTAGAATCATCGTCTGCCGTTTTACGTGCTTTGCGTAGATATAATTACCACGGTAGAGACTCATTCAATATAGTGGATAAAAAAGGATTTAGCATTTATGAAAATCCATCTCTTTCTGAAAACCTTATCAGTTGGTCTCCACGTTCTTACAGCGCTTTTAATCTATTGAAACAGCTAAAGCAATTCTCGAAAGCCAAAGATTTTTTCGAGATTAAAGAAGGAGTTTCCACAGGTCTAAATGCTGTTTTTATACTAGCTAAAAAAAATGTTGAAAAGTTACCAAAAAGAGAAAGAAAATTTTTTAGACCAGCTATAACTACTGAATCTATTAATGAAAGTAAATTATCTGATACTTCTTATGTTTTCTATCCTTACGGTGAAGATATACCAAAGATTCAATTAGAAGATGAGCTTAGAAAATATATAGAGACTTACTACAATGATTATTTATTGCCATATAAATCAAAGCTTGTATCTAGACCTAGGAAGACAGAAAGTAATTGGTGGACTCTTAATGAGTACAGAAGTTGGCAAGTAGAAAAAATACCAAAGCTAGTTTCAACTCATTTTGGTAAAGTAGGATCTTTCGCTTGGGATAGTTCTGGTAATTATGTTGTTATAAATGGATTTGCTTGGTTCCCCAAAAAAGATAAAGTATTAACTGAAAATGTTGGATTAGCATATCTCGCAATATTGTCTTGTCCATTCATAAACAATCTATTGGATTCTATATCTAATCACATAGGTGGAGGACAATGGGATTTATCGAAAAGATATGTTAGCAATATGCCTCTTCCTGATTTGACTATTGAAAATTTGGATTTAGAAATCCTTAAATCTCTGCATGAAATTGGCAAACGAATTAACTCTGGTCATGATTTTGATAGTCACGTCTTAAACGACCTAGTTATAGATTTATACCAATTACCAGATAATACTATTTCACTTTTAGATATTTAAGGATGGCTAAAACTTCTCTCAAACAATCTCCACCTTTTTCAGTTACAGATCCTATTAAGGTTTTGAACTTTTGTTCCAACAAGCTAAAACCTTTACTAGGTAACTACGAATTAGGATATAAAGAAATACAAAAAGACTCAAATTGCCATATTTTCGCTCTTATTATTAAAAACTCAAGCAGTTCAAGTACTCCTGATGATAGAGGGAATAGACACCACATTATTCCTTTACTCTCAACTAAATCTGATTATTATTGGATAAATATATCTTTAACTTTTTTACCTGAGCAATCTAAACCCAAAATTAAACCTAACAATTTTCAATTTTCAGGGGTCAGTATAAGGGTTTTTAAAGGAGCGTTAGCTTCTGCGGAAAAGGAGCCAGTACTTCGTGCAGAATGGGATGCTCTCAAAGATGATAATAATCATGCACAACCTCACTGGCATGTTTATAAATCATTCCAAACGGCTGATTCTAATACTTTTAAAGAATCAGATTTTACATCATCCCTAATTCTATCTAATGAGGTAAAAGATTTTGGGGAGATCATAGAAGAGTTGAATTTAGGAGAATCTCAAAAAAGAATTTTTGAAAATACAGAAGAAACTAACCTTGAGAATACTCAGGAGAACTCAACTGATAATAGTTGGGATTCCTCAACTAAGTTTCACTTTGCTATGGCATCTCAATGGCACACTAAGGAAAATCATAGAGTTGTTCTCGACAAAGAGGCTCTATTGTATGATTGGTTGGTAGGATGTGTTCAGTACATTATAGAACAACTGAAATATGTTTCTGGTAGTCGATAAGGGTAGTAACTTAAAGCGGGACACTTTGATCTGGGTTTTGCCCAGTGAAAATGACTGTAAGACTTACCCTGTCGGACAAAAGCTAAAACCCTTGCAGGGCAAGCTGTCCCGCCTTAAGTTGATACCCCTTTCAAGCTTCGCGTACCGAAACGATGAACGGCGCGATAGCCAATTCTTACTACCCAAGTTTGGGAATCGGGCAAACGGTCTCGAAGATGGCGAGTGGCGGTCATTGTATCATTGGCAATTTCAAATGCCCCTGTCTCAATATCAATAGCAACTATTTTGCCATGATTATTTGCCTCGACCTGTGGGCGTATTTTCGTTTGATAAATGAGATCGCCACGTTGGGCAAATTCTTCCTTGCTATAGCGCGGTTGACGGACTGCCATAATTGTCGATTTCCCTTGATCACTTACTTGCCTAGTATTATAACTGACTAGAAACTGCTCAGAATAGTCTACGCGGAAGCAAAATACCGCAGATTCCTACTTTAAGTCAAATGCGATCGCCTAAGCTAGTTACTCAAATGTCCGTCTTCCATGTGAACGATGCGATCGGCGACATCCAAAATGCGATTATCGTGGGTAACTAAGACGATCGTGCAACCTTGCTCCTTTGCCAATTTTTGCATCAGCGTCACCACATCTCGCCCTGTGACACTATCTAAGGCTGCGGTCGGTTCATCTGCTAACAATAATTTCGGTTGACTGACTAAGGCTCTCGCGATCGCCACCCTCTGCTTCTGTCCACCTGATAAATATTCGGGATATTTTTGTTGATGTTCGCCTAAGCCCACTTGCTCTAGCATGACAGCAGCTAATTGATTCATTTCCGCAGGAGCATATTGCTGATGGACTTCTAAACCCATGCGAACATTCTGTAAGGCGGTGAGACTGCCATGCAAATTATGGGCTTGGAAGATATACCCTGCATGGCGACGGGCTTGCACTAACTTCTCTTTATTTGCGCCATGCAATTCCTGTCCGAGGAACTGAAGACTGCCAAATTCAACCGATCTCAACCCGCCCATAAGAGTAAGTAACGTAGTCTTACCAGAGCCAGAAGGTCCCGTCATGATCACTATTTCACCAGCATAAATATCTAGGGTGATATCGAATAAAACTTGTTTGCGCTGTTCTGCTTCACCGAAGTAGTGATTAATTTGATGGATGGCAAGTACAGGCGGTTTAGATAATGAATTCATGGAGTAAACCTCAAAACTAAAACATATCGGCGGGATCGGCGGACTGTAATTTGCGAGTAGCGATCGCCCCTGACAACAGACACATAAACAGGGTTAAAAATAGAACTAACCCAGCACGTGCAAGGGTCATATAGATCGGTAAGGCTGTGGCTTTGGCGGCGAGGGAATATAAACCTAAGGGCAAAATCAACCCAGGTATAAATCCTAAGACTGCCAAAATAATCGCTTCTTCTAAGACGATACTGAGTAAATAGCTGTGGCGATAGCCCATCGCTTTGAAAGTGGCATATTCCTTCAAGTGAGCATTCACATCCGTAGAAAGTACTTGATAGACAATCACTACGCCCACGACAAACGCCATCGCTGCTCCCATAGTGAAGATAAATCCAATCGGGCTTTCTTTGCGCCAATAGGCTTGCTCATCTTCGATAAAGTCTGCTAAGGTCATGACTTTGACATCATCAGGAAGATGTTTTTTTAGAGCTTCCACAATCTGGACGGGATCTTTTCCTGCTTCAATATCAATTAATCCTAAGCTGATACTGCCGACATCACGTTTGGGAAATAGTAAAAGAAAATTTTGATCGCTGGTCATTAAAATGCCATCGGTTCCAAAGGATGCGCCCAGCGTAAATAATCCACCAATATGAATTGTTCTTCCTTCTGCTTCAGTGGCGATCGCTTTTCCTGCATCCACCAGCGCGATCGTTGATTGATAATCACCTCTCGAACCGCGATCGAATAAAACCACATCGGGAAGTTTAATCTTATTTAACTGTTGATTGACTTCTGGTAAGCGAAAGGGAGGATGATCGGGACTAAAACCAATCACTTGAATCGTTGCTTCCCTGCGAGTTTGGGGATTTTTCCACATCAGGTTGTTGGAATAGAGTGGTTGGGCGGCAATTACCCCAGGGATATCCATTGCCTGATAGAGTCTGCGCCGCGTAAATGTCGATAGATTTTGGGTGTTCTTGGCTTTGGGACTGACTAATACGATGTCACTATTGAGGGCGCGGCGAATTTGAGTGTTACTTTCATAGAGAGAGGATTGGAATCCAAGCTGCATAAACAGCAAGATATCGGCAAAGGCAATTCCCGATAAGGCGACTAGCAAGCGACTGCGACTGTGACTAAGCTGCAACCAGCCAAGGGGTGTGCGGCGTTTGAGTTGTTTGATCCATCCAATCATTGGCTTATCTCAACTTGAACTTGCAAATTAGTGAAGTTCGCGGCAATTTGACTAGATGCTCGATCCAGCTTGATATGCACTTCGATCACGCGGTCATCAATATTTTTGCTGGGATCGGTGTTGATTACCGATTGTCGCCGCACTTTGCGATCGATGCGTTCCACTGTTCCCTTTAACTTTTCAGGGATAGCTTCAGAATTACAAAGTACGGATTGTCCAATGCGGATTTTTTGAATGTCACTTTGGTAAACCTCAGCGATCGCATACATCCGATCGATTTGTCCAATTTCCACAATCCCATTACTGGAAATCACTTCCCCTGCGCGGGTATGAATATCCATTACCACGCCATCTTGAGGAGCGCGAACATAGGTCTGCTCTAAGTTGGCTTCTGCTTGTTGGACTGAGGCGATCGCCCGATCCAGTTCCGCCACTAAAACATCGACATCAACGGGGCGAACTTCACTAATTTGGTCTAAAGTGGCGATCGCCCGATCAAGTTCTGGTCTCATCGTGGTTTCAAGTCTGGTTAATTCGGCTTCAGCCTGTTGCAGACTACGCTGAGCGGTGGCAAGGACGAGTTGTTTACTGTCCCGTTGGGAATTGGAAATCGCGCCTTGATTAGAGAGAGATTGATAACGCTGGGCTTCAATTTGAGCATTTTGGACTTCTGCGGCTAAGCGTTCTACATTGGCTCGTTGAGAAGCGATCGCGGCTGATTGATTAGCGCCTAGTCGCGTGATTTCCGCCTGTTGCGCTCCCACGGCTCCTGTCTTTGCACCCGCCTCAACTTGAGCAAGTCTGGCTTGGACTACCTGTACATCTCTTTGGGCTTGGTTGAGCGCCGCTTGCAGGCGATCGCGGCTTGCCAAAATCGCAATGACTTGTCCCGCCTTAACCCGATCGCCTTCTTTGACCAGTAATTTACTAATTCGATTTTCTTGTGTGGAAGTTGCCGCCGCTAATTTGACAATTTCGCCCTGTGGTTCCAGTCTACCGAGAGCGGTTACGGTGGTAACGATCAGGGGCGTGGCAGCATTTTGTGACAACTGTTGGGAGATCTGCGCTTGCCGATTGAGGTACATGCCTCCTGCGATCGCTGCCACTAGAGCCACACCCGTTAATGCGATTCCATAACGGTTTAGCTTGAATAATGGGAACCCACGATTAATTCGTTCTTGCATAGTCGGCAATCTCCTGAAATTGATATAAGCCGATTTATCTTATAGATTATTTTACTACACAGTTTAGTAACTTTACCAAACTGTGTAGTAAAATAATGTTAAGTAATCTTAAATATTTACACAGCCATTCCCATGAGCCTTTTTTCTGTTCGCAGCGAAATTGATGAGAGTATTAATGAAAACCGCGATCGCAAATTCATGAACAAATCGGAAATGATCCTCAATAGTGCCATGCAGGAATTTACGGCAAATGGATTTGTCGCGGCGAACATGGATCGAATTGCGATCGCGGCGGGAGTCTCCAAACCCACGATTTATAGTTACTTTAAAGACAAAGAAGGTCTATTTGCAGCATTAATTCAGCAATTATCGCCGAAAGAATTTCTGCTTAATTTTGAAGATCCAATGTTGTTGGAACTGCCCCCAGCAAGTTTTTTACGACATCTAGCCACGAACATATTGTCCAAATTTTCCACAGGTCAATCTTTCCTCACTTTCATTCGGTTAACCCTTGGTGAGTCAGAGCGGTTTCCTGAACTAGCACAATCCTTTGTCCGCTCGATTCAAAAACCAATGATTGCTGGATTAAGTGCATATTTTAAAAATCATGCCGATCTTGATTATGCTGACCCAGAAATTGCCGCCAGAATGTTTGTGGGTACGTTAATGCACTACGTCATCACCCATGAGATTTTGCATGGTCAGGAGATTTTACCCATAGAGCAGAACCGATTGATTAATGGCTTAGTGGAGATGATGATCAGGGAAAAATGATTGGCGAACGCAAGACTCACGCATTAGTCCTGCGTTCACTTAAAAACCAAGCGCTCTTGCCCCTTGGTAAAAGACAAAACTTGCAATCCAAGCTAGTCCCAGTGACCATCCTACAGATAGCATCGCAAATTTGACACTCTTTGATTCGCTCTTGATCACGGCAATCGTGGATAAACAAGGCACATATAGCAATGTGAATAGCATAAAACTATAGCCCTGTACCCAATCAATTTGCTGCGCGATCGCACCTGCCAAATTTCCATCGTCAGCCTGACCGTAGATTACGGCGAGTCCTCCCAACACAATCTCTTTGGCAATAAAGCCAAAAAACAAGGCGATCGTCATCTGTGGATTGATTCCGAGAGGCGCGAACAAAGGCTGTAATGCTTGCCCAATCATGCCAGAAAGAGTTTGAGGGCTTGCTGTCGGTACATCGGTAGGAAGATTATTCAATAGCCAGATGGCAATCACTCCAAAAATGATGAATTTTCGTGACCAAATCCAGAAGTGTTTCACCTCACACCAAGCGCGGACGAGAATCTGCTTCATAGTTGGCAAACGATAGGGCGGAAGTTCTAGCACTAATGGTTCTTGGCTGGGGAATTTACCTTTAAATAGAGCCGCAGTGAGAAGTGCTGCTGCAAAACTAAATAGATATAAACTGAAAATAACTTTAGAGGACTGATCGGGTGCAAACAGGGCTGTAGACATAAACAGAAATACGTTTAATCTTGCTGAGCATAGGGAAAAAGGAATTACTAACATCGACAACATTCGCAAACTAGGCGATCGCATTACTCTCGTTCCCAAAATCGCAGGCACGTTGCATCCAAACCCCATCAACGACATCACAAATGAGCGTCCATCTAATCCCAATCTTTCCATCAGAGCATCCATCAAAAAAGCAGCTCTAGATAGATATCCACTATCCTCAACGATCGCCATGCAAAGAAAAAACAGAAAAATCACAGGCAGAAATGCTGCTACAGTGCCAATACCAACATATAACCCATCAATTAAAAATCCTTTTATAAAAGCAGGTAACGTTGAGAGTAAAGGCTCCAAGGCAATTCCCTTAAACCAGTCCAGCCCATTACCAAGCAATTTTTGCAATGGTGTGCCGATCGCATAGATGGCTTGAAATATTAAATACATTGCGCCAAAAAAAATCGGCAAGCCCAACAATGGATGTAATAGAATCCGATCTAGCCGCCTAGTCCATTGATCCGCAAGTCTTAGGGGCATTTGTACAGCGCCATCGAGAATTTCCTTGAGGTCATTCGCGAGTTGCCGATCGCTTAGTAAATTTTTTTCCAGTCCTTCAACTTGAACTAAGTCTTGGTGCTGCTGAAGGGATTCGGTAATCGTAGCGATCGCCTTCTGATAGCCCATCCCATACTTAGCGCTAATTGGCATCACAGGGATTCCCAGACGCTGCGCTAATAAATCAGGCTGTACTTTTACCCCAAATCGATTTGCCTCATCAGCCATATTTAGCAGTAATACGGCGGGCAGCCCTAATTGCTTGATTTGGAGAGGCAAAATCATTTGGCGATCGATCTGGGTAGTATTGAGAATTATTAGGACTAAATTGAGTGGGGTTTTCTCTAGAAAGCATCTCACCACCGCTTCATCTTCAGAAAATCCACGTAAGTCATAAATTCCTGGCAAATCAATAACTTCCACAGACTCATTACCTAATTTTACCTCTGCCATCATTAGGTCAACTGTAATTCCTGGCCAGTTACCAATATGGGCATGGGAGCCAGTAAATCGGTTAAAAAAGGTGGATTTACCTGTATTTGGCATTCCCAAAACTGCAATTTGCTTCATGCCACATCTCCGATGGCAGCGATCGAAATCAGACGAGCATCACAGCGCCGCAGCATGACTTCGGTCATCCCAACCTGTACATGCAATGGACCTTTCATCCATCCTCCTTGTCGCAGCACATGGATTCTTTGACCACAGCGAAATCCTAATGCATTGAAGCGGTGTTGTAGCCCAGTGTCAACATGCATGGCAAGGATAGTTGCAGACTGACCGGCTTTGAGATCGGCAAGGTGGGGATTAGACATAGGACGCTCACATTGGCTAATTAATTGACTATTATTCTCAATAGTATACCGCTCTTATATAGAAACAAATAAAGTTTTTCGGGTGATTGCTTTTATCTTCTAAATTCAAATCAATTTACTCGTTCATATTTCTGTAAGTGGCGACCGCAGATGGCGATACACGGCTGAGGTAGCAGAAAATCCAATATTTGAAGATCGAATCTAAAACCACTGGGAAAGTCGCAATGAATAGGTAGATAAAATCCCTATTTTCAGGTATGCCCAAATGCCTTAGAATCCCTTCCATGACTACCTCCCATCCGTGCGAAGAGTGGAATCCTACGAACACATCGGTAAACAAAATAATCAAGAAGGCTTTCGCACTTTCGTTCAAACCGTAAATTTTTTCATCTAAAAAATCTTTGAGGATTTCTACACTTCTTTTACCAGCGATCAGAATCCATGCAAATGCGATCGCGGAAAGGATATCGGCAAAGATATTTTGCAAGGCATTAGAGCCTTCATGTTCGCTCTTTCTGGCAACTTCAATGCTTTTTTGATGCACCATCTTTTCCACATCTTCTGTAGAAAGATTGGGGGTTTTACCAATATTTATCTCAAACTTAATCTTTTTCTCAAAAGCCTCAACCTCTTCGATCGCTTCTCTTTCTAACTGTGAATTGAGTGAAATCTCTAACAGATTAGCGGCTTGAAAGTGCGAAAAAATTGGCGAGAAAATAAAATTCTTGGAAACCTGCTGTGTTACGAGGGGAATGATAATTAAAATCGCCAGAAACTTTAAAGCTCTTTTGGTGCGGTATCGTGAGAGTTGAAATTCTTTGATAACATCGGCTTCAGTATTCGATCTGCGTTCACGATTATATTTTGTAAAACTAGGAAAAATTGATCGTAGCAAAGGAACTGGTTTATTCGCTAAAATCTCTGGTTCTGGTATTGTACTAGCTGCAAGTTTTTCATCTCGATCTAGCTCTGGGGATTTGCTGACAACTAGGGATTCTTCAAGATGATGGGAATCTAAAATAGAATCTAAGAGTGATAGTTCTGAGTCTTTGTAGCGAGCTAAAACTTGATCTACTACCGCCAATTTATTGAGAATTTGTTTTGCCTTTTGACTAGTTTGGTCTTCAGGATTGGGCGCGATCGCACTAGCCATCCGAAACTCAGCTAAACTCCATTGCATTTTGCGTAACAACTGATGCAGCTTCGTTTGCAAATAGGCTGTCGTTGTTGTATTCCCCTCTAGTTGACGGGTCGCATTAGCATCAATCTTTTTGCCATCAAGATATTCTGTTTCCAGATCTTGAATTGCGATCGCTGCTTTAAAAGCTCGATCTAGTGATCGCAGATGCGTATCACGAAACCATCGATAAATATTACGGGTAAACCCTTCAACGGGTGCTGGGGTAATTAATTTCATAGGACTGTGATCGCAAAAAATTAATATCTGGTATTAATAACTAACCTAGAGACTCACTAACAGCTAAGAAGATCTACAGGCGAACATACCCTAGTTAAAGCAATCTTAGCTCAAGCATATTATTATATAGCAATATAATTGAAAATACATTACTATAATCCTAACCAAGTTGGGAGTTCACTAGCATCTGCACACTGATCGGAGCGTTAGCAATTTTCACCAATGCTCTGGAGAATTAAGCGATCGAGCGCATAAAATCTGACCATTTGCCGACTCAAAGGCACGATCCTTCAGCGTGATCGCCATCCATGCCTCGCGATACGGTAGTTCATAGGGTGGAGAAAAATGGTGATTGTGGGAAAAGCCATATCGACTGTAATACTTCGGATCGCCTAGAACAAACACTAGATCGGTGCTTCTATTTTTCAGCATTTGTAGTCCGCGTTCGATAAGCGCCCGCCCGACACCCTTTCGCTGAAAAGCGCTTGCCACCGCCAGTGGCGCAAGAATGTAGGCGACTATTTCCTCACTGTCCTTCACCTTTACGGTGCTAAATATAATGCTCCCAACGATATCTGTCTCGTTTTCGGCAATCAAGGCAAGCAAAGGCTTTGCGGTTTCATCTGCCAGCAAATCAATCGCCAACCTTGATACCGCAAAGCCATCCTCTTTGCCAAAAGCGTCAAGATGTAGATTCCTAATCAGATCGGAATCGTCTGTCGTAGCCTCTCGAATTTTCATGGAGTTTCTCAAAATGTTAACGAAACGGGGCTAACATTTGTTATCGTTTTTGCTTATAAGGTACTACATTTTAGTTTTATTTTCGATAATTTACTTTACTTTCAACATTTCTGCCCTAAACCAAGTTGGGAATGTATAAGCATCTGCATACCAATTGGTTGATTAACAAGATTAGCAATTACCCCACATTTGACCTTAAATAAACAAAAGATATTGCTGGGATTATTATTGAGAGCCTCAAAATTTCCCTGACCTTTAGCAATGATCAAGTCAACCTCAGCAAAGAGGCGGCGAAATTCTTCACTGCAATCATTTAAGAGAGTGCTAGGAGCATCGGAACCATTATTAATTACTTCCACAATTTGATCAATCCCCACTGTATGAGCGTCAATCAGAGTTGCATCATTGAGAACAGGCGCACCACGCATCACCAACGTCACTCGTTCTGGCGGAATTTGATTGATTATTTGTTCCACTAGAAGTCGGTCAAAAGCTATTTCTCCAGCATTATCCGCTAGATATAAAACTGATTTCGCATTGGCGATCGCCTGTACAAACCGCTCTTCTTCTCCAAAAAATGGCTCAGTCAGGGCTTTGCTCAAAGACTGGCGCACCTCTGCCTCGGTGAGATTCCCGTTACTGCCCATATCAATCACATTGCCTGCGATCGCCAGACGGGCTGCCATCAATAACGGATTTTTAGCAGCCTTGACTTCAGCCCTGAATTTAGGAATCAATTCCATCGCCATCCGATTTTGCCAGTCTTTTGCATCATGATAGGGATCAGCCACTCCTGTTAGTTCGCGTAACCGCCGATGGATCAGTTGGGCAATTTCAGGAGGCGATTGGTTTAAGTCCATTTCTCCTGTCCAATGCAGAACATCACGGATAATTTGCTCATGAACAGAAGGATCGGGCGAAACTAACCTAGAAGCCTCTAAGGATTGACGCAAAAGACAGGGAATGCAGTCTAAGGATGTCTTCATAGAATGATTGGCAATCTAAAATGGATTCATGAAAGGTATAGCAGTTTTAGTGCCAATTTTCACGAACTTGAGATTCTACATTTTCTGTTGCCTCACGAGCGCAATCTTCGGTTTCACAGTTCTGAGAATTGGGTTTGTAATTAGGATTCTCAATACTATTATTGAGTCCTTCTAGGGTTTTAGCCTTAAATTGCATGGCTTTGCCAGCAGCTTGTTTTTTTGAATCGCCAGTTATATTGCCGATCTTTTCTTTAATCTTGCCCTTGACCTCGTTAATTTTATCTTCTTGCTTCATGGTTGCAATTGGAATCTGTGGTTGGCTAATGGAATCTGTGGATGAAATTGCTGCCCAACTAGATGCCGTACCAAAACCCAAGGAGATGAAAGTCACGAGTATCAATGACAAGCTAATATTGAGAAAAAAGCGACGTAACTGTTGAAGTGAAACCATCTTGCTTGTCTCCTAAAGAATAAATGTAAAAGGTCATATTTGAGCTAATTCGATAAATTACAACGCTTTACGCTAAGGTAAAACAAATATTTTTATTGAATTTAAGAATCTATTGAGTAGAGTCTTAACAAAATCTGACCTCTGAAATTGATAGTGACAGGCGATCGCTTGATTTACTGGTTGAATAGGTTGAGTATAATATTAAACTTCATCAAGTCATATATAGCTATATAGTTACTCTAATAAATTATTAGTCAAAACATCACTAGAGAGAGAATAATCATGGCTCAACTCATATTGATTCGTCACGGACAAAGCCTTTGGAATGCTCTCAATAAATTCACAGGATGGGTTGATGTTCCCCTTAGCGAACGTGGTCGGGCAGAAGCGACGATCGCCTCTTGTCGGCTTAGCAATTATCGGGTGAATGTTTGTTTCACCAGTAGATTAATAAGGGCGATCGAAACAGCGATGATTTGTTTGACGGAACGCGATGACATTTGTGGTGGCAAAATTCCGATTATTAAACATGAAAAGGATGACCAAGTTTGGCATGGCTGGAATAGCTATGATGGCAACCCAGAGGAAGAACTCCCTATTTTTACGAATGAAGCTCTCAATGAGAGATTTTATGGTGATTTGCAGGGCTTAAACAAAGCGGATACTGCGAAGAAGTATGGCGTTGAACAGGTTTATGCGTGGCGTAGATCCTACGATGTTCGTCCACCGAGGGGAGAAAGTTTAGAAGATACTCAAAAGCGGGTGAATGCTTATTTCAGGAGCCGTATTCTGCCTCATCTTCTCCAAGGTGATAATGTCCTGATTACGGCTCATGGGAATTCTCTGCGATCAATCATCATGATGCTAGATCATCTCAGTCCATCGGAAGTAACAGCGCTAGAATTAGCGACAGGTGTACCGATCGCTTATGAACTTGATGTTACTGGAGAGGTGATTAGCAAAACAATCCTGAACGACTAGCGATCGCTATTACTATGAGTCGTGATTTTTAGGCGATCGCAACTCTCACTTTTAGTCTTAGCTAGTGCAGGTAAATTCAGTTAGAAAAAACAGTTAAAGCGACAGCAGAAATGTTACAGCAATTTTTATAAATTTAGAAATTTTTATATTTTTTGATGTCACGATAAAAGTTTTCATGAACTCCAAGGGAAATTAAAGTTCTCGTTTTTTCATCCCATTGATACGCAAGGAGATTTTCTCGATCAACCATTCTAAATTTATAAACCCAGACATCAGCTAAATCGCCCTTTTTTTGTTCCCCAATTTCGGGATTTTTGATAATTTCTCTTACCGCATTATCAAGATCTTTGATTTGATTTTTCTTTAACTTTTTCTTGATTTTTGAAAATAAGGGCGTTTGAAAAACTTGAATCTCACCCATCGGATTTATTCACTAAACTCATAGGGCGTTAATTCTGAATTCTTAGCTTGCTCACGACTAATCAATATTGCTTGAACAAAGCTAAACGAAAGCTCTGGATTGTCTTCAAGGATTTTGCCCATTGCCGCCCAATATTCAATTTGACCCGCGACTGAGCGATGCATCGCTTTAGATCGACTTTTTGCCTCTTGGGCTAAATGCTCAGAAATTCTGATTGCGATAGACATGGTAAAACCTCAATCAAGCTTGTTGCAATATACATCAAATTGTTGCATATTGCAACAGAGTCTCTAGGCTCTGATTGTCTGATGCCTTGTGAAATATTGTTATGAGTGTTGATGATCAACGGCGATCGCTTAATAATTATTTTTCTTTGCATAGGCGCAAACCATCACAGGCATCGCCAATAACTTCTCGAAAGTCACCAACGAAACGAACCATTTTTGACTACTCTTTGAGTCTCTTGATCCTTCCCTCTAGCCAATTTCCGAAAACCACTGGTTTCCAGTCTGCACCAACCTTGGCGCACACGTCTGTGGTAAAGTTCAAAGCACCTCCAGCCAGTCCGCCTACAGCACCCCCAACTAGTCCAGCAACTGCACTGCCAATTGCGCCACCAATGGCTCCGCCTCCCAAAATTCCAAGCAGCTTAAGTGAAGTTCGCCCGTGCTTGACGAGACCTGTCTCCTGTGCGAGTTCGTTGTGGTAGGCAATAATAGCATTTCTATCACGGTCAGATTCTTGTTGCAGCCACTTTCTGAACCTTACCGCTTTGCGACGAATTTCAATAACGTCGTCCAGCTTTAGGACACCCGTATTCACGAGTTTGCGAATACTTGGGAACTCAACCTCTTCGTGGAGGCTCTCGATCGTTGCCTTTAGCTTCTGATTTCGGCTTACAGACTCGAACAACTTATCCCCAACAAGCTGACTCATCGGACGTGGCAGAAAGAGGTCGGCTCCGAGACTTGAGGCAGACCAAATGAACCTATTCGAGTGTGCATTTGCGGTTAGGTGACTACCGCTATTCAACTTTAGATCGAATCCTGCGACTAAAGACAAATCTACAAAGTTGATGTTCCAGTTAATTATGTGCAAATCTCTCGACGGATCACGGTTAACCGTAGCCTTTATCTCAGGTACCTTGGCAATCTTCTTTATTGCATAGAGTTCATCAATAAGAGCTTGGATTATCAAGGAACTCCGATCTGGGTTCTCAAAATCCCGCCTCGCATCTTCTACCGCTGCCTCAAAACTATCCGCCTTAACTTCAACGACATTGCGACGAAGTGCCTCATAAAATCTCTTTCTATCGCGGCTTTTTGAGGGGAGTACCTTTTCTACCTCAACGTTGTGTAGATATCGCCTCTCAAAAACGTTCTCTTTAGCTTGAACTTCATCCTGCATATTCCAGATCGAGTAAGTGTTGCCGTCCTTGATAGCAGCCGTTATAAAGGAGTAGTCATAGATCTTTATCACTCCCTCATTGACTAAGTTTGTAAAAAGATCTAGCTTCCCTTGATCTGCAAACCACTTAAGAAAGAGACTGAAGAAGTGCGGATTACTCGGAACGACAAAGACTGTGTCATAATAAATTAGAGATTCAGCAAAGAGTCCGATATCTATCTCTGAGCCTCGAACATGCAGGTCAGGACTGGAAAATGCCCATGTTTCAAGTGGAACCAATGCTGATGTATGACTTGACATAACCTATTTCTACCATTAATCCATCGAACTGTGCATTAGACGGAAAATCTGTCTAATCTGAACCATAGGCAGAAAGTCAAGTTCTACCTATACTACCTATATTGGATATTATATAGAAAGTTTCCGTCTGAGATCCCGTTTTTTGGTGATTATACGGAAAACATTTCAAATTGAGACACAAACATGCAAATTTTTAGATCTGATACAAGACTAAGCTAGGTAGATTATTTACTCTTGGGATTAGGTTTTGATCGCCTCAATAATCTATCTCATAAAGGCGATCGCGTTTAGGGTGAATGATGGGGCGATCGCTTTGATGATTAAGATTAAACATCTTTTTAAATGTTGCAACATTTGTAGTAACATTTAAAAAGATGTTTAATCTTAATCTATTCGAGGAAATAGTCATGCTTCTCAATGTCAAAAAAAGAGGTAACTCCCTAAGTGTTATCATTCCAAAAGAAATGGCAGCCAACATGAATGTTGATGATGGTGATAATCTCTTTGCAACGAAAACTCCCTCTGGATATGAGATATCGGCATACGATCCTGACTTCGCAAACAAGATCGAAGTAGCCCGACGTGGTATGAAAAAATATCGCAACGCATTGATTGAGTTAGCTAAATAATGGAACCTCATTGGCTGGAGACTTATGACGTTTGCGCTATACACAATGAAATCATTGTCGAGTCGGGTGGCACGGCAGGAATTTTGAATAAAGGCGCTCTAGAGTCAACTTTATTCAAGCCTAAAAATCTGTATCATTATGAAGAAGATGTAACTTTATACAAACTAGCTGCATCTTACGGCTATGGTCTAGTAAAAAATCATTGTTTTGTTGATGGTAATAAAAGAATAGCTCTAATCTCTGTTTATACATTCTTAGCGATTAATGGAATTGAACTTATAGCATCGGAGACTGATGCGGCAAACTTTTTTCTAGAATTAGCCGCAAGTCTTGGGAAACAAGAAGAAGATATGAATAGACTAGCAAATTGGCTGCAAATTAATAGCGAACCTATTTACGATTAGTCGATTACAGCGCTTTGCGCTGACTTAAAACCCAGAAAAGTTTTTGAAAGCGCCGCTTTCAAAAACTTTTCTGTACTACTCAAAGCCTCAAGACTGTAGGCGATCGCTATTACCATAAATCATGATTTCTAGGCGATCGCCTACACTCGCAAAGTCTTCCAACACTCTCAAAAAGTTTGCTTAACTGCTTGGAACGTTTTAAAACCTCCACTCAGATTATAAGCCTTAAATCCATTTAAACTGAGAATCCGCGTGGCGTAATAACCTCGCTGTCCGACCTGGCAATAAACCCAAATCTCCTGTTCTGGATTGAGTTCATGGAGGCGATCGCGCAATTGAGGTAACGGTATATTTACCGCTCCTTGCACATTCCCTGCCTCAAACTCATCAACATTGCGAACATCGAGCAGTAATCTGCCATCAAGATTTGAGAGTTGCTCCCAATGTACCAAGGTCGCATCACCTCTAAGAACGTTCGCCGCGATCATTCCTGCCATATTTACAGGATCTTTCGCAGAGCCAAATTGGGGTGCATAGCATAACTCCGCTTCTTCGAGATCGAATACGGTTGCACCCATTTGCATAGCGATCGCGATCGCATCAATGCGTTTTTCTACACCTTCTTCTCCTACAGCCTGCGCTCCCAAAATTCGCCCATCCTCCTTTGAGAATAGAAGTTTTAAATCAATCGGTTTCGCATCAGGATAATATCCAGCATGGTGAATTGGATGGAGATAGACCTTCTCGTATTCCCATCCTAAGCGTTTCAGAGTTTTCTCATTGACTCCCGTAGATGCGATCGTCAAGCCGAATGCACCACACACCGAAGTCCCCTGTACGCCGCGAAAGGTACTAGGACGAGCTTCGCAAATCACGTCTGCCGCAATTCGTCCTTGACGATTCGCAGGGCCCGCTAAGGGAATTAATGTCCACTCACCCGTAACAAAGTCTTTAACCTCGATAGCATCTCCCACCGCCCAGATTTTTGGATTGCTAGTCTGCATCTGCTCATTGACACGGATACCGCCGCGATCGCCAATTTCTAACCCTGCGGCTTTTGCCAATGCTGTCTCTGGACGGACACCGATGCCCAGAATAACGATGTCGGCAGTATGCGTTGCCCCCGATTTTGTGGTGACAGCGATGCCATGATCATTGCGTTCAAATTTGCTAACGCTATCGCCTAACACCAAATTGACATGGTGCGATCGCATTGTTTCCTGTACTGAAACCACCATCTCAGGATCGAGGGGAGACATTACCTGTGATTGCGATTCAATCAGAGTTACCTCAATCCCGCGATTAACTAGATTCTCAGCCATTTCTAAGCCAATAAATCCGCCACCGACGACCACCGCTCGTTTTGCTTGATGCTCGTCAATCCATGCGCGAATCTGGCGACTGTCAGGAATCGTTCTCACGACAAAGATTCCTGTTAAATCTATCCCTGCTAAAGGGGGAATGATCGGAGCTGCACCAGTAGCTAAGACTAGCGCATCATAGGATTCCTGATAGATAGCACCTGTTTGACGATTTTTAACAGTAATCTGCATCGCTTCGCAATTGATCGCCATTACTTCATTTTCTAAGCGCACATCAATCTTAAAGCGATCGCGAAATAGGGCAACATTGGCAACCAGCAACTTTTTCTCATCGGTAATCACATCACCGATATAGTAAGGCAGTCCACAATTGGCAAAGGATACAAACGAACCTTGCTCAAAAATAATGATTTCGGCAGTCTCCGATAGCCGCCGCGATCGCGCCGCACAAGATGCTCCCCCCGCATTTCCACCGATAATGAGGATGCGTTTTCGATCTGTGGTCATAGTTCTATTTTCTTGATTAAGAGAAAGCTGTGGGGACGAGTTTCAAGGTGAACAAAAGTAAACATCTAGGATTTTGACTCTAACTCTAGTCTAAGTAGTTCAGTATATTTAAAAACCAAATCTAGAAGCCTGAGTTGCCATCCAATAGCGAGATTCAAGCTTCTAGATTTTAACTTAGCTACTTATTACCAAGATAATGTCTGTGTATTGTCCTTAAATAGAGCATTACCAGTAATTTCTGGTGAACCTATCTTTGCGCCATCAATTAGGTCGGATTCCTTAACGCCATATTTTTTCATGCACATAGGGCAGACGAGTACAACACCGCCTTGCTTTATGATTTCTGCTAAGGCGCTCTGTTGTTCCTTGTATATCCTTGCATTGGTCTTGGAAACCACAAGAACCCCTTTGTCATTTAGAAAAATCGTAACTGGATGACCGCGTTCAAATTGGCTCTTGGAGAACTGAATCGCCATAGTACTACGATGTTGCTGGTCGGCGGTCATATTAACAAATAGGGGATCTTTCTCCCCAGCAAGGGCTGGTATCGCAAAGACAGCAGAAATAACAAACAGGGGGGCAACTAGATTTAGCAGTTTCATAATTTACCTTCTTTAAATAGAAAATCATTACAATGAATTTCTTCTACCCGTGAAATACGAGTCCTTTTTTCCGTAACACTTATTAAGTTAATGGTTACGGTGATATCACGAGTGTTAATTTCTTGATTGTATTGTTATATAGTAAGGCAATATATCTTTAGACACAAATTGAAATACTTCAGTCAATACCTGAGTTCGTATTTTGGATGGTAATGTGAAACTATGGTTTCTACAATTAATTCGCTTTCCTTATCTGCTTTAGAACACCCATCACTAGGTGCGGGATTAGAGGATTTGCCACAACCAGATCTAGAGGCGGAGGCGGAATGCTGTAACTGGTTAAGATTTCATCGACTTTGGGGACAGTTGCCCGATCGCACTTTGCAAGATATCGCCCGATCGCTGCATTTATTTAAAGTGGAAGCAGGCACGATTATCTATCAAACCAATCAACCTGCGATCGGACTGTATTTGATGAAATGGGGAGCCGTCGAAATTTACCGAACTTCATTAATTGGCAGATCCCAGATTCGTCCGCGCAGTGCAGGAGATCTATTTGGCTATGTGACCCTAATCGCCAAACTGAAGGAGGGTAAACATCAAACTCAGGCGATCGCTATTACTAACAGCGAAATCTGGTTTCTGCCCCAAGCTAGATTTTGGCAATTGATGCAGCAACATCCTGAACTGGAACATCTCTTCAATACGCTCCTAGCCCAAGACCTCAATGCTTTTAGTACCCGCATCGCTAAAGAACAACAACGTATTCAAGGGTTGCAGTCCTATATTCAGAATGTTCCCAAAGATAAAACAATTATTGGTAACAGTAAGGCAACGCAAAAGTTAAGCGAACAAATCGATCATGCTGCCGCCACCCTGAAGCCCATCATTTTCCTAGGACAAGCAGGAACTGGCAAAACTTTTCTGGCAGGACTGATTCACGATCGCTCTGGTTTAGCGTCTCAGCCCTTTGTTGAGCTAGATTGTGCTAAGTTGCCGCGATCACTTGATGGCAGATTAGATACAGATTTATTGTTTGGGCGCATTGGTGCAAGGGAAGGAATTCTGGAATTATTGGAACGGGGAACGCTGTTATTGAATAATTGTCAGGTTTTGAGTGAAGGCGATCGCCTCAGATTAATTCATTACCTCAAAGCAGGGACAATCTTACCCAATCATGGCATGAGTGGCTCTGGTACGCTCCCTGAACCACCGCAAGCAATTCAATCTTGGGTGCGCTTAATCATGGCATCTCCCGACAAGCTCGATTTCCCCCCAGACCTTGAGATCATCTCGATCAAACTCTTTACTCTGCCACAGCGCAAAGCCGATATTCCCGATTTTGCCCGTTACTTTCTCACTCAATTTTGCCAAGAACAGAATCGCCCATTATTGGAACTAGATCAATCGGAAATGCGGCGGCTGATTAGCTATGATTACCCAGGCAATCTGGCGGAATTAGGCGAAATTCTGCATCGGGCAACGATCATGACCCCGATCGCTCAAGCAGTAATTTCTGAACAAGCGCTCTGGTCGGTGCAATCTTCTAAAAATGCCTTTCGTGTCGATCTGCTTACCGATGTACCTTGGTTGCGGCGCATCCTGCTCAGCAATTGGTATCCTGAAGGCATCTGGTATGTGATGATGGCGTTCTTTGTCCCTGTGACGATCGCAGGTTTCTTTGGTCCGCAAGCAAGGGATAGCAGCATCACCCTGAATCTATTTTGGGCTTGGTGGTGGCCTGGATATTTACTTCTGTTTGTGTTTATCGGTCGGCTTTGGTGTGCCGTTTGTCCCTTTATGATTACCGCCGAATGGATTAGGCGATTTTCTCTTTGGCTCTTCCCGCGACAGCAATTAACTTGGAATACCCAATGGCTAAACCGTTGGGGCGCTTGGTTCCTATTTGGCGGCTTCGTAGCAATCTATCTCTGGGAAAAATTATGGGACTTACCGCACCATGGGGCGCTTTCGGCTTGGTTATTATTAGCGATTACCGCAGGAGCCGTGATTTGTAGCCTCATTTATGAACGGCGGCTCTGGTGTCGCTATCTCTGTCCGATTGGCGGCATGAATGGAATGTTTGCCAAACTAGCGATGGTGGAAGTACGGGCAACTCAACAGGTTTGTGGCAGTCAATGCAGCACCTTTGGTTGTTACAAGGGCAGCGCCGCTACCGCCGTCACTTTTGCCGATGCTCTCCCCACGGAAGGACAGGCTACGGAGGGTTGTCCTCTCTATTCCCATCCTGCTCAATTACAGGATAACCGCGACTGTATGCTCTGCATGACCTGCATGAAAGCCTGTCCCAATCGTTCTGTGCAATTAAATTTACGATTCCCAACTTCTGATTTACTGGAAAATCATCAAGCCTTTAGTGCAGAAGTTGCCCTGCTGTTATTACTTTTGGGCGGTGTATTCATGCACCATAGCCACAGGATTCTCGATTGGTTAGGATTTGGTTATTTTCCAGTTGATGCTGACCATTTATTGCCGAGTACAGCGATCGCCCTAGCTTTATTAAGTATTCCTGCCCTATTGACCTATTTAGCCCATGCAATCGCCCGTAGGCTTGACCCTGAGCAACCCGAATATTTACGAGTGATCTATGCCTATCTGCCCCTAACCCTAGCGGTAAATCTAGCCCATTACATCCCTGCGGCAGTCACCGAAGCAGGGCGGCTCTTACCAGTTTTAGCGAGAACATTAGGCTCCAGTGGTGAGCATCTATTTACCCTCACTTGGAGTTTAGAAGTTGCCCAATTTTTGCAAGGCGTGACTCTTCTTTCCGCCGTTATATTTAGCATCTATCCCCTATTGCGAATCACAGGGCGATCACTACTTAGCAATCTCCCCCATCTGCTGTTAATACTGGGCTTTACCTTCTTTTTCTTTCAATTAATGGTCTTTTAATCCCCATGAAAATCTATCACGATATTACGCAAGTTATTGGACATACCCCCCTGCTCAGGCTGAATCACTTGCCGCAGGAAATGGGTTGCGTTGCCGAAATCGTCTTAAAAATGGAAGGAATGAATCCTGCCAAATCCGTGAAGGATCGCATTGCCATTAGCATGATCACCGAAGCAGAGCAGGCTGGCTTAATTCAACCGCATCATTCTACGATTATTGAAGCAACTTCTGGCAATACAGGCATTGGTTTAGCTATGGTTTGTGCGGTCAAAGGCTATCGTTTGATCTTGACGATGCCAGACAATATGAGTGCGGAAAGACAAAAACTTTTGCAAGCCTATGGAGCAGAGGTAGTCTTGACTCCTGCGATCGCCGATATGCAGGGTGCGATCGCCCATGCTAACCAGTTATTAATGACGATTCCCAAAGCTTTTTCACCGCACCAATTCAGCAATCCCGCCAATCCCAAAATCCATTACCACACCACAGGCGCAGAGATTTGGGAAGATACCGATGGCGCGATCTCCGCCTTAGTAGTAGGCGTTGGCACGGGCGGCACACTCACGGGCGCTGGCTGCTATCTCAAGCAAAAAAATCCCCAAATTCAGATAATCGCGGTAGAACCATCAACTAGTGCTGTCCTAAGCGGTCAACCCGCCCATCCCCATAATATTCAAGGTATTGGTGCAGGTTTTATTCCCGATGTTTTGCGCGTCGATTTAATTGATGAAATTGCGATCGTCACGGAAGCAGAAGCCTACGAGACAGGAAAACAGTTAGCCCAAAAAGAAGGAATCTTGAGCGGTATTTCCACAGGCGCGGTGGTTTATGCAGGTTTACACATAGGAAGACGATCGCAATATCAAAATCAACGTATCGTGATCGTTCAGCCCAGTGCGGGGGAGCGTTACCTGAGTACTGCGATGTGGAATGATGTCCATTAATCCTTAGCGATCGCCCCACCAGCTTTTTCCCAACCTGAGAGGCTAGGCGGTAAATCTCACAAATAGGAGTAAATACAGGATAACCATGTATCCTGTATTTACCCCAAGTTTACCTATGCTTAGCTACTTAATAGAACTACGTTGCATAGTACGCCACATCACGATTCCTGTAAAAAGCAATATAAACAAACCGAGAGCAGTCAGGAATGGGTAAACAATTTCTAGATTAATTACACCGAAATCTCCCTTATGCCAATCTAAAATCCATTTAGAGCTCTTTTCTCTGCCTTTGCCTGCTAAATATAGGATTTCATAAATTATGCCTGTAATGGTGTTAGAAATAGAGGCAACAACATAATCGGAGCAAGAATGCGATGAAGACGGCGAATATATTTAAAATATTGGCTGTGTTTTTTGGTGGCTTCCATAAATAAACTCCTTAATGAGCGTGTATTGGGAGGAATGATGGTAATTAATACAGATTAAGATTTGGCGATCGCCTCACCAGCCTGTTTCCAACCTGAAAGACTAGGCGGAAAGCCCTTCACATTGTCATAATTGAGCAAATGTAAGGTCATCACACCCATCGAAGAGCGATAACCCGTAGAACAATATAAAACTACAGGGCGATCGCTAGGAATTTTGCTTAAATTGCGCGATATAGTCCGTAGTGGAATGTTAATGGCATTAGGGATATGTCCTGATTGATATTCCGATAGTTCGCGGACATCCACTAATAGAGCTTGACGATCAGCTATCAAACTTTTCAACTCTTCGACATTAGCAATCGTGTAGTATCCCGATGGAATAGCCATGAGATATTTATCCAAAGACATTTCTAATCGTGGATATCCTTCAATACTCGACAGCAGATTAGGTATATCGATTGGTTTTGAGGCGATCGCGTTTGGTTGAAGTCCTAACAAGAGACAGAATGATAAAACGATGCCAAGCAGTAGAGATGAAATTAATTTCATAGTTTTTTTATTGTAGTAGATAAGATCCTCACCCCTAGCCCCTCTCCCAGAGCAGGAGAAGGGGATGAGGGAAGATTTTCGCTCTGCGTAAGGTGAATTAACGTGAGTTCGGGTTAAGAAGCAGAAGGCAAAGCCCAGTCCATAAGCAAAGAAGGCTTCTTTGGTTGGTGACAATAAGCAATAAGCCCAGAAATGATATTGAGCATGGCATTGATGGGACTGCGATGACGAGAATGTTCAATCTGTGAAATATTTTTGAGTTGGTCAATGATCGTCTCAATGATTGAACGCTTGCGAGCGAGCAACTTATCAGTCAAGCGCATCAAGCGATTTTTCATATTGCGCTTGGGTTTAGCAAAGAACTCAATGCCAAAATCTTGAAACAGATGAGATGCTAACGACTGAGATACATAACCACGATCAGCAAACACTTTGCCAAACATAAATTTGAGCAAATCAGGGATAGGTTTACGGTCATCAACGTTGCCTGGTGTAATTTGGATATTTAGTAACTCACCGTACTCATTGACCAGCAGATGCAGTTTGAAGCCAAAGAACCAATCTACTGATGTCTTTCTTGCCACGAGCCGCTATGCCTTGGAAGACCTTATGCTGCTTAATCCGTCGATTGTGGCAGACACCCAATGAGGTTGAATCTACAAAACTAATACCTGTACATTCACCAAAACAATGTTTCAGGTATATGCACAGTGGAATCATTGCTGAACCCATAAACTCGATAAACCTGTTGTAGCTTGGTAGTCTTGGAAATTCCTTCTGCCAATACTTACACACTTGTTTTTGATAAAAATGCTTGAAGTCACGGTAGTGGTTTTGGTGAAAGGCGATCAGAATTGTCATCACTTCACTCATACTCAGACATCTTTTCCTTTGTCTTTGTTGTAAACCATTGCCCAGCAATAGTTGTCGCCATTTTGGTTCAAATATTTGGCAAAAATCATCAACATGGCAGAACAGGGCTTCTAAACTATTAGTCATGGGAGTTACTTCGCTGAACTTGTTTTACTTATTTCCAGCTTATCGGTTTCTCCCTTTTTTTCTCCTTTTCCTTATACCGAACTCACGTTGAATTAGGGAGTAACAGAATCTTGAATTGCTTTTTTCATTTCATCGGGAATGAATACAGCATACATACCACGCAAGTCACCAACTTTGAAGTTATAGGCTAAATCTTGAGGATAGCCTTTCTGCACAAACTGAGGACGCTGATCTTTTGCCCCATGACAGACCAAACAACTTGCTTCTACATCGATGCGGCGATAGTAGCGTGTTCCTGTCTGCTGATTAATGGTTTCCCGATCCCACAGTCCAACTAGCTCATGGTCTTGTTCAAATTTTGCCAAAGCCATTTTGTCATGGAGATTTTCAGGAGCATGGACAGGATTGCGATACTTAGTCGCGATTTGCTTCACCTGCCAACCATTTTCTTTACTGAGTTGTATTGCTTGCATTCCCACAGGACGACAGACTTCTTTCATCGTTTGTTGGGTTGGCTCTTCAGTGCTTCCTTCTAGACTCGAAGCCAAGCCTGTCCGCATTGCGTCTAGAGCTTCAATTTCCTGAACAGCATGAACTAATTCTTCAGGATGGGGAATAATTGGAGCAGCTAGGGCGATCGCAGGATGCCACGCGATCGCAAACAAACTGAACCCAATTACTAGAAAGAGATTGAGAACGAACTGATATGATTTTTGCATGGTCTACTCCTGAATCTCTTTATAAAAATCTACTTAACAATTTACTTAAGCAATGGCAAAATCTGGCGAATTAGTCCGATCATCACCGCAGGCTGCTCTAAATGTGGTGTAAATCCCACATCATCCAGATAGTAAAAGCGCCGAATGACTTCAGGATTCATTGCCGCAAGCTGACGACCGACATTAGGGTTGGTGAACTGAGAACCTTTGCCCCAAATCATGGCGGTAGGAACCGTCAATTTTGTGATGTATGGAGACAAATCAAAACACAAATCACCCCGAACGAAGGAGAGCGCTGCATACTCCGCATTTTCACGCTGAGCCGATTGCAGATACGCCTCGACAATTTCAGGGTAAACCCTCGCCGCATTGGCAAACTGGCGTTGCTCCAAAAAGCTACGAATACCAAAGCTGTTTGCCACACCCGTACCGTAAAGCAGTTGATTGAGAAACGAGATATTCGCCGCTTGAGCAAACTGGGCGAAACCACTACGGCGATAGTCTTGACCAAACTCACCTAAACCAGATGCTGTTGTGACAATTAATGACTTGAATAATTCTGGACGATCAATCGCCGCACGAATCGTGAACGCTGCTGTCAATGACGAGGCAATTACAGTTGTAGGAACGGAACAGGTCTGCTCCATAAATTCTATGATAATTCCAACGTAATCTTCGGCTTGATAGCTGCGAGGGGGATGATCTGATCGCCCCCAACCAATCAAATCGGGAGCTAAGACTTGATAATCTGCGGCAAAAGCTGGATATACTTTTGACCATTCGTAGGCGGAGGAACCACCACCAAAGCCGTGCAGGAAGACTAATGCTTCTGTTGGAGTATGTTCATTCCATGGTTCTCCTTGAGCCGTGTAATAGACCATCCTGCCGAGTTTTGTCACGATCCAACGTTCGTCAAAACCACGCGGTATAAACATCTAAATTTCTCCTGATTAATCCTGACTGAATGCTGGTAAATTAATCCTAAACCGACTGCCAACTCGACAATCGACACAGCGATCGCCTAATTCATGCCACAAAATACTTTTAGCTTTTGTACCCGTGCAATGGTTTGCGCCGATTACTTGAACGTCATACTTTTTCAAGTGTTCGATAGTAGATTGGATGCGATTGCCCTTAGCATTTAATAGGTGCATTCCGCCTAAAACCGCATAGAAGGAACTCGCACCTGTAATTTCAGAAATGTAATCGAGGGTATTAATGACTCCAGCATGGGCGCAGCCAAGAATGACGACCCAACCTCGCGTTGTTTCCATAAATAGAGCTTGATCGTCCCAAATTGGATCGATATCCTTTTGCTGAGGATTAGTCCAGAAATGACCACCTGTATCCTCAAGGGGATGATGACGCGGGATCGCGCCAGTTACCCAAACACCTGTCACGACTTCTGTGGGTTTTTCTGTCCAGATTAGTCGTTGAACTTGGTTGGCTAAGGTTTGTGCGTCATGTAATGGCGCTCCGATATCGCCTCTAGGACTATATTTTGGCGCAATCGCCTGTGGATGTAGAAATAAATCTGGTCGCTGGGCTGAGTTTGTTTTGTTAATTAGCTCTAACAAGGCAGGCAAACCACCCGCATGATCGTAATGACCGTGACTGAGGGCGATCGCATCCAAATCCATCAACGAAATATTTAACTGCTGTGCGTTGTGCTGAAGAGTTAAGCCTTGTCCAGTATCAAAAAGCAGGCGATCGGTCTCTGTTTCAATCAGAAAAGAAAGCCCATGCTCACCTAGCAGCCCGCGATCGCCTGCCGTGTTTTCTACTAGAACTGTAATTGCGAGATGCTCAATCATTGACAAATCCTTTAAGTCCTACATCACTTAACCCGCAGCAGGTGCATTTATCGAAGCCAAAATCTTCTGGACGATTTGCACACCCGTAAAAGCTTGCCAGCCAAATAATCCCATCAAAATCATATTTACCGAAACATGAACTTTGCGAACCCAGTCATGCTTTTGCATAAAGGGAACTAGTGCCGCCGAAATAGCGATCACACCCATCATCCCTAAACCTGCAAACAAATGGGGACTAATATAAATCTTTCCTCTAGTTATATAAGTCACCACAATCCCACCGATCGCACCCAGCACCATAAACGCTAAGAGAATAGACCCAATTTGGTGATGACGAATCGCGAATTTACCTTTGATCATTTCTTTCTTGACATCGCCTTCAGCTAGTCTGGTGCGACGGACTTGCACGCCTAGATACATCGCATAGATAGTAATACCCAGCAATACCCACATCATAATGGGATGGAAAAAGCTGAGATAGGGTTTGAGAGCAGATAAGGTTTCTGAATTCATGACGATTATTTCCAATGAGATCGCATATAAAATGGTTGAATATCTTTTCTACTTCCCATCCATTAAATAAAGCTAGAAAATCGGTAAAACTCTATACCTATGTCTAACCTATGGAAAAGTAATAGGAACAAAAATTAGCATGACATTCTAACGTATAACATCCTGTATAAGTTACAGGAATTGTACTGAAATCATATAGTTCTTTATGATGGAACGATTAACTACTTATGACTTATGGAAAAGCTAAAGCCTATATCTAGTATAGGGTTGAATTACCTAGAAAATAAACTTAACTTAGTCTTAAGATTAATCTTGTTTAATTATATTACTAATAAGTTATATTAAAGTAGGTTACAAAAAAATATTGCAATACTTCAAGAATTAAGTCTTCCAATATTGCTGCAAGTTTTTGCAATTTGTTTAAAATTGGAGATTACCTTATGAACACAAATGTTAGTCCAGTTGATCGTCTAATCCGTTTGTTATTAGCTGCTGTACTGTTCTATTTAGGCTTTTTCCTTTATGGCGGTACTGGATTAGGTATTGGTCTAGTTGTAGTGGGCGGTGTAATGCTGGTGACGGCTCTAGTGGGCTTTTGTGGTCTTTATCAACTGCTAGGAATTCGTACCAATCAACTTACAGAGTCTCTTCATGGAAAATAGCCTTCCTCTCGAAAGTCCATCCCTATCGCGGCGGCAATTACTAAACTTCATCACAGGATCAGCAATCGCTGTGACCGCAGGTTCGGCACTCTATCCCTTTGGCAATTTTTTCGTTCCACCATCGGAAGCCGTTGGTGAAGGTGGAGCTATCCTTGCTAAGGATATCTTAGGCAAAGTAATTCCCGCCTCACAACTCTTGGCTGAGCCACCAGAAACTCGCGCTCTAGTGGCAGGTTTAGCAGGAGAACCCACCTATCTGATTGTTACCGCCGATCACACTCTCGACAACATTGGCATTGTCGATAACTGTACGCATCTCGGTTGCACTTTTCCTTGGAACCCAATGGATCAGCAGTTTCAATGTCCCTGTCATGGTTCTCGCTATGCCCCCGATGGAACCGTGGTGCGTGGTCCCGCTCCTCTACCACTCAAGATTGTCAAAGTTGCTGTAACTGACAACAAAATTTTGATCTCGCCATGGACAGACACCGATCCTCGTACTGGTCAAAAGCCTTGGTGGGTATAGGACATCTCCACGTTTAGTATCACTAATTGCAGTCTTTTTAAACTTCTCAGTTCAGTTACATTCTATTCACTATTGAATTGTATTGACAAAGAGTAATAATCATGACAACTTATATTTTCCCAAAACAGTCAAAGCTTGACCCAGTAAATTCTTGGCAAGTCTTTTCTGACTGGATCACAAGTACCAACAACCGTCTATATATAGGCTGGTTCGGTATTCTTGCAATTCCCACATTGCTCGTGGCAGCGATCGTGTTTGTATTAGCGATCGCCAATGCTCCATCCGTTGATATGGAGGGTATTCGCGCCCCCATTGCAGGATCGCTGATGGCGCATAACAACATGATCACTGCTGCTGTCGTACCAACTTCAGCAGCGATCGGACTCCACTTTTATCCCTTGTGGGAATCAGATTCACTCGATGAATGGCTATATAATGGCGGGCCTTATCAGATGATTGTGTTTCATTTTCTGATTGGCATCTGGGCTTATCTAGGTCGGCAATGGGAATTGAGCTACCGACTAGGAATGCGTCCTTGGATCGCTGTAGCCTTTTCTGCTCCTGTAGCCGCAGCCACCGCTGTACTGTTTATCTACCCAATCGGACAGGGAAGTTTTTCTGAAGGAATGCCTTTGGGAATTTCGGGTACATTCTATTTCATGCTCTCGCTTCAAGCAAAGCATAACGTCTTGATGCATCCGTTCCATATGATTGGAGTAGCTGGAATTTTAGGTGGTGCGCTTTTGAGTTCGCTCCATGGCTCTCTCGTTACTTCTAGCCTAATTCGCGAGACGACAGAGATTGAATCAGCTAACCTCGGCTATAAATTTGGGCAAGAAGAAACCACCTATAATCTGCTTGCCAGCCACAGTGGTTATCTGGGTAGATTGCTGATTCCCACCCTATCTCTGCGGAATAGTCGAACTACCCACTTTCTCTTAGCCGCATTGCCAACTATTGGTATTTGGTTTGCCGCTTTAGGTATCGGCGCGATGAGTTTTAATCTCAATGGATTCAATTTCCAGCAATCGATTTTAGATGATGCTGGTCATCCAATTCGGACTCAGGCCGATCTGCTTAATCGCGCAAATCTTGGGATTGAGGTCATGCGATCGCCTAATGGACATAACTTCCCCGTTCCATTGGCTCTGACATCTCCTGATATTTCTGCCTAACCATCGATTTTATAGTTATCCGATCGCTAAATTTGCGATCGGATAACTATAAAACATTTCAACAAAAAACAAAAAATAGGAACTATTCAATGAAAATTGCCGTATCTAGCCAGAATCAAACCAACGTCACAGGACATCTCGGACATTGCCAGAAATTCTGGATCTACGATGTGGATGGTATGACCATTCAAAACAAGCAACTGTTGCAACTTACCAAAGCCCAAAGCTTCCATGAAAGCTCTCCCAAAGAATCACATCCTTTAGATGATGTGCAGGTTTTAATCAGTGGCAGCATGGGTAATGGATTAGCCTGTCGTCTGGAAGCCGAGAATATTAAGCCCATTGTCACGCCTGAAACCGATCCCGATACTGCGGTAAATGCTTATCTTGCAGGTTCGTTAGCTGTAAAGACACAGGAAGAACGCGATCGCGATCATGAGGTGGAACATGCACATGGTGGAGAAGATGACCACAAAGGTAAGTGCGGATGTAAAGAAAATTAACAAGTTACAGCCATTTTTGCTAATGAATGCGTTAGTGCAAGGTAACGCATTCATTAGCAAAAATGATGGGTTACGCGATTGCTAATCCATCCTACTGGGCTGTTTTATCTAAAATAGTCCAGTAGAAAATTTTGTTAAGCCAGTCTTGACAACCTTTTAATAAATCAACTATTGCATCACTTTAGATGAAACAGTCCACTACTTAATTACTACATTTAATTCAAAAAACTAATAAGTTTCAAAATATTTCAATTCATCAACTAAATTACTTTATAGTGATATAATCATTTTATTAATTTTAAAAACACGACGAAGAAACCGATGATTAGTAGTAGCCAGTCTTGGAATCAATCGCAGTGGGTGCGCTTAGTCGCAGGCAGTATGGTTTTGCTCAGCTTATCTCTATCGCTGATGAATACCAACTGGCTATTCCTGACTGCATTTGTCGGACTAAACTTGCTGCAATCTGCTTTTACTAAATGGTGTCCGTTGATTGCGGTATTGCAAAAACTAGGAGTGAGAGAGTGAAGGTGTGAGGATATTGCTTTGCACCATCCTCACACTAGGAGCATTTAATAAAAATTTTTAATAAAAATTTATTTTTTTAGGAGTCGAGATTATGGCTCGTGTTGTTGTGATTGGCGCTGGATTGGGAGGATTACCTGCTGCTTACGAGTTGAGGCATGTATTACCTCGTGAACATAAGATCACGCTTATTTCCAATCAACCAAAATTTACCTTTGTGCCTTCTCTACCTTGGGTGGCGCTAAGATTAAAATCCCTTGATAGCATTCAATTAGATTTAGCCAAAACCGTTATTAAACATGACATTGAGTTTATTCATGCGGCGGTTACAGAGATCAATCCCAAGTTGCGTCAGATCAAGATGGGCGACGATCGCACATTGGACTATGACTATGCGGTGATTGCCACGGGTCCCGAACTTGCCTTGGATGCTCTGAAGGGATTAGGTCCTGAAGGTGGCTATACCCAATCAATTTGTAATCCACATCATGCAGTGTTAGCTGGTGAAGCATGGGAGCAATTCTTAGAGAATCCAGGACCGATCGTGGTGGGTGCATCCCCAGGAGCGAGTTGTTTTGGACCTGCCTATGAATTTGCTTTTTTGATCCATGATCAATTGAAGAAAAAAGGACTGCGATCGCAGGTTCCGATTACTTTCATTACATCAGAACCCTACGCAGGACATTTGGGTATCGGTGGTATGGCAACATCCAGATGGTTAATGCGTAAATTTATGGCGGATCGCGAAATTGAACTAATGGAAAATACTGCCATTTCCCATTTTGAACCTGATGCTGTGCATTTAGTCGATGGGCGGGTGATTCCTTCTAAATTTACGATGGTGTTACCGCCTTTCCGAGGACCCAAGTTTCTCCGTGAAGCAGAAGGCTTAACCGATGCTAAGGGCTTTGTACCTGTCTTGTCCACCTATCGCCATCCCGAATTTACGTCAATTTATTCTGTCGGCGTAGTCACGCAACTCAAAGCTGTGGAACAAACGCCGATTCCCACAGGTGCGCCCAAGGTGGGATTGATGTCAGAAGAAATGGCTTTGGCGATCGCCCAGAATATTGCCCTAGAGTTGGGAGTTACTTCTGGTAATCAATGCAGACCAACCTTACAAGCGATTTGCTTCGCAGATTTTGGGAATACGGGAGCGCTATTTTTAGCCGATCCACTTTTGCCTAATGCATCAGGCGAACGCAAACGCGCTCTCATCTATCACGGATTTTGGGTTCCTTGGATGAAGGCTGGATTTGAGAAATATTTTCTCACGAAAATGCGTTTTGGCTGGACGATTCCTTGGTTTGAGAAGATTGGCTTTAGAGCGATCGGGTTGCCATTAGTAGAGCCAATTATCCCCAGTTTAGAACCAGATCCAGTTCAAACGAAAGCATGAATGGGAATGAGCAATATCCTAATTTTGAATAGTAGGAGCAGGTATGGACATCACTCTCAATCCTAGCGAACTGGAAAATCTGGCAAATCGATTCCGCGCTTTGGCAGAACCAACCCGTCTGCAAATCCTGATGGCAATTTGTAACCAAGAGCGTAGTGTACAGGATATCTGCGATCGCACTGGACTACATCAAGGCAATGTATCAAAGCATTTGCGATTGATGAAAGATGCAGGAGTGGTAGCCTGTCGGCGCGAGAGTGTGTGGCGATTTTATCGAGTCATTGATACAGAGTTGCTCATGCTATGCCGTTCTACTCGTGGATCGGCAGATAGTTCAAAAAACAGTTCAAATCTTTGCCAGAGTTAATTTTTAGCAATTTCAAAAATAATAGGATCTAGATTCAATGAGCTGCCAAATTCGTCAATTTTTTTCTTGGTTATTGCTGATTAGTGCGATCGCAATTTTTGCATTAATCGGATTCGGTGTACTCGATATGCCTAGTGCATCCGCCGCAATTCGCCAACTTGAGGAAGCGCCAAATCAGATGGTTTATCAGTCACGCCAATCTCTCAAAGATCAGCATGGTAATACTTGGCAAACAGTTGCTTTCAAACGATCGCGTCCTGATGGCAATAGTAGCTTTGAGTTGCGCCTAGTGGGATTTCCTAATTTAGTGGCGATCGATCATGCTCAGCCCTTAACTTTAAGCAATTCCTTGGGTAAAACCCTCACGGCTATTGATACCTCTAGCAATATTTTTAAAGAGGGAGCGCAGGCGAATGTCGGACAGTATGATCTGCAACCTTTGTTATCAGAATTGCAAGCAGAGATTCCTTTAAAGATTTCTCTGTCCACGCTCAAAGGTGATGCGATTAGTCTATCGGTTCCACCTTCATTAGTCGCAGAATGGCAAACTGTGGCGAATTATTAAAGCCCTATCAAATTATTTTGGAGAGAAAAATGGCAGATTTATTTCCCCATGAATGGATGAAAGCGTTTGGTGAACTATGGAATGCTGATGCAGAGATTGTCAATGGACTTGCGAAGATACATTTTAACTCTGTAATTGGCTATGGCTTTGAAGATCAAGACAAACCCAGTGGAATACTGGTGGTTCAGGAAGGCAAGGTGGTTTTTGCGGGAGCCTATGATGGTCAGTCATTAAACTGGGATTTACGCGCCGATCGCCCCCATTGGCAAAAGTGGACGATTAAAGGCTTGGATATGTTGGGTTTGAGTATGGCGTATATGAGCCGCAAGCTGCAATTCCGCGTTGGCGACTACACAGCCATGATTAAAGATCCAAGGATGGCAAGTCCATTTATCAAATCATTTGCAGTGATGAGCAAGGTTTAGGAACTTAGAAACTTCCACTTAACATCATTAATTTTTAAAGAAATAACATCATGAAACCAAAATCAGCAGCTAAAGAACAAACTAGCCAACCCCTAACTCCTTCGCCCCTATCTCCATCACAATTAAAGTCTCGCCAGAGTCAATTAATGGTAGTGGATGTGCGGGGATGGTTTGAGTATTTCATGGGACATATCGCAGGGGCAAAGAGAATGAGCCGCGATCGTATTCTTAAAGAAGTTCCCCAAGATCAAGCGATCGCGATTACTTGCCTATCTGGACATCGCATCGATATAGCGGCGCAATGGTTAGTTGCTCAGGGCTATAGCAAAGTCTATAGCCTCAAGGGTGGTTTACTCGCTTGGCAGAGCGCTGGCCATGCTGTTCACCGTGGTAATCAACCTTAATCCTTAACATTCAAGCAGGAAGGCTTAATCCTATGACTCACAGCACATCAGGCAAACCGTCTCATGAATCTCTTACCCAAACAAGCGACCAATTGATTGAAGGAACAGATGAGCAACCGCAAGAAAAATTACCCTCCCCAAAAAACTTGTCAAAAATGTCACCAAAGGGGTGGGGAATTTTGATCGGTGGTGTGTTGTTGCTAGCAGGTGGAACTTGGGCAATTTTGCAAATGAACCGATCGCCACATTCTCTAGAAACAACGACAGCTCAAGCGATCGCTGTATCCACAATGACACTGAAATCGCAATCGATCACCAATACCTTAGAACTCTCAGGCTCAATTCGTCCTGTGGAACAAGCTACACTCTCCACAAGGGTGATGGGTCGGATTACGGCTTTATCATTGGAATCAGGCGATCGCTTTCGTAAAGGTGATGTCCTCGCAAGCATTGATGTGATGGATATCAATGCTCAAACTGGACAGGCTCAGTTGGGTGTCGCCCAAGCCCAAGCGGAAGTATTTCGTTCTCAAGCAAGTTTAAATCAATTAGAATCGCAAAAATTAGAGGCGCAGTCGGCTTTGCGCTTAGCTCAAGTGACCCAGTCACGGATGTCTCGACTGCAAGCTGAAGGCGCGGTTTCGCAATCAGTATTGGATGATGCGAATACGGCGCTCGAACAGGCAAGGGCAAGGGTCGCTCAGTCGGAAGCGGGGATTCGTCAGTCACAGGCGGCGATCGATCAAACCCAAGCGGCAGTGAGTCGCGCCGAACTGAGCGTCATTTCATCGGATATCAGTGCCAGCTATGGCACGATCATCGCTCCCTTTGATGGTGTTGTCGTTCAAAAAATGGCCTATGAAGGCGAAATGGCGGCTCCTGGAACGCCATTATTAAAAGTAGAAAATCCTAATAAACTAGAACTAGAGATCTCTGTACCTGAAGAGAATTTACGATTGGTGCGGGTTGGGCAGTCGGTCAAGGTGCAGTTTGATGCGGTTAACCAAACCATCAATGGCACAATTCAACAAATCGTGCCAGCCGCCAATGCTCAGTCACGCAGTTTTCTAGTCAAAATCCCTCTGAATAATTCTAGTAAATTAATCTCTGGAATGTTTGGCAGGATTGCGTTACCTCTAGGTGCAAATAAAGAGACTTTACTTGTTCCTACTAAGGCGCTGATTCAACGGGGACAGCTGCAAGGAGTCTATGTGGTGGAAAGCACGGAAGAGAAAGCGATCGCCGTTCTACGTTGGGTGAAAACAGGTAAGCCCCAAAATGAACAGATTGAAATCGTGTCGGGCTTGAAAACAGGCGATCGCATCATTACCAGCAACATCGTTCAACTCAGCGACGGACAACCCGTTGCGGTGCGGTAATAGGAGAAAATTATGCAGGATTCACCAAACGGTCAAAATGGTTCTCAATCGCCGCCACCCCGTCACAAACTTGGTTTTGTTGGTCAATTGGCGAAGCAATTCATCGACTCCAAGCTGACCCCATTGATTATCATTGTGGCGATCCTGTTGGGGATTGGTGCAACCCTGATGTTGCCACGGGAAGAAGAACCGCAAATTACCGTACCAATGGCGGATGTGTTTGTGCAGATGCCAGGAGCTTCGGCGAAGGATGTGGAACAGCGCGTCACTTCGCCTATGGAGAAATTGATTAAAGAATTGCCAGGGGTGGAATATGTTTACTCCACCTCGCGGCCGGGTTCATCTTTAGTTATCGTCAGGTTTATAGTTGGACAGAATACGGAAGATTCTATTGTTCAGCTTTACAACAAGCTCTATGCTAATTTTGACAAAATTCCTGCGGGAGTTTCTCAACCTCTCATTAAGTCACGAGCGATTAATGATGTACCAATTCTAGCACTAACCCTATCAGGAGATGGGGTTTCAGGCACGGAATTACGGCAGATTGCAGCGCAATTGGATGAGCAAATCAAGCAAGTTCCCGATGTTTCAGAAACGACGATCATCGGTGGACAGAAGCGCCAATTGCGGGTAGAACTCGATCCCACGCGTTTAAAGGCTTATGGACTCACACCTCTAGAAATCTCCCAAGCCTTTCAGTCCCAAAACTCAGAACTAGCGGGTGGGGCTTTGAGTCAAAACAATCAATCATTTTTGGTGCGAACTCAAAGCTTTATCCGATCGCCTGAAGATGCGAAGGGGCTAGTCGTAGCGGTGGCTAATAATCAGCCCGTATATTTGCGGGATGTTGCCACAATTACCGATGGCGCGGAAGAACCTGCCAGTTATGTCTTGTTTGGCTATGGTGATGTTGCTCAAGAACATGGCGCTAAAGATGTCTCTCAAAAGGACAAGAAGGAAGCCAAAATCACCAAGCATAAGGGGGAAACTGAAGCCGTAACGATCGCGATCGCTAAACGTGGAGGTGCAAACGCCATTCAAGTTTCCCATCGGGTCTTACATAAATTAGATGAGATTAAGCACAACTATCTTCCTAATAATATTGATTTGACGGTTACCCGTGACTATGGCGAGACGGCTGCTGAACGCTCCAATGAGTTACTATTTCATATGCTGATTGCGGTTGGTTCGGTAACGTTGCTAATGTGGTTTGCCATGGGGCGAAGAGAAGCGATCGTCGTGGCGGTATCGATCCCTGTCACCTTAGCGCTGACTCTTGCCAGTTTTGTCTTTTACGGATTCTCTCTCAATCGTGTTACCTTCTTTGCCTTGATCTTCTCGATTGGCATTCTCGTTGATGATGCGATCGTGGTCGTAGAAAATGTCGGTCGTCATTTGGAACTCCCCGAAAATAAAACTCGTTTAAAATATTCTCCCAATCGTCAGCGCACTTTGCGACAAATTGTCCTTGAAGCCGTTGATGAAGTGGGCAATCCCACAATTTTGGCAACGGTAGCGGTGATTGCGGCGATCTTACCGATGGCATTTGTAGGCGGATTGATGGGTCCCTATATGCGCCCAATTCCTTTGGGAGCTTCAGCAGCGATGATTTTCTCGGCTTTAGTAGCTTTTATCGTCGTGCCTTGGACAACGATGAAAGTGTTTACAGGCAGCAGTCATGGCGGACATCAAGAGGGTGAGGAAGATGCTCTCAGCAAGCTCTATCGCCGCTTTATGTATCCTTTGGTGCATTATCCCAAAAAGGGAACGACGTTTCTAATTGCGACAACACTGGCTTTAGTGGTGATTGTAGTGGGGCTGGCAGGATTCAAATTGGTGATCCTGAAGATGCTCCCCTTTGATAACAAGAGCGAATTGCAAGTGGTGGTCAATATGCCTGAAGGCACGACCCTAGAGCAAACCGCTAGAGTAACGCGCGAACTAGGACAATACCTTGCTTCTGTACCCGAAGTTACCCATTATCAGAGCTATGTTGGTACATCTTCCCCCTATAATTTCAACGGGTTAGTGCGCCATTACTTTTTGCGATCGGGTTCCAATGTTGCCGATATTCAGGTCAATTTTTTACCGCGAGAAGAGCGCAAACGTCAGAGCCATGATATCGCTAAGGCAATTCGTCCTAAGCTCAAGGAAATCGGCGATCGCTATAGTGCGCGGATTCAAGTTGCCGAAATCCCCCCAGGCCCTCCCGTACTGCAAACCCTAGTTACGGAAGTATATGGCCCTAATTACCAAGGACAAATTGACGTTGCTAAAGGAATCTATCAATTATATAAATCCACTGATGGTGTGGTGGATGTGGATTGGTATGTGGAATCGCCCCAAACGGATTATCATTTGGTAATCGATCGCGAAAAAGCAACTTTAAATGGCATCAGTCCCGCCCAAATTTCCCAAGTTTTGCAAATGGCAATTTCTGGGCAGAATGTGGGCTTACTCCATGATGAAAATTCCCGTGAAGATGTGGCGATTAATCTTCGCTTTAGTCAGTCCAGCCGTACCAGTTTAGAGGATCTCAAGGCTCTCAATGTCAAGGGTGCAAATGGCAATCTCGTTCCCCTCAGTTCCCTTATGAAAACGGAAACCGCCACTGTCGATACCAGTATTTATCACAAAAATCTTCAGCCCGTGGTCTATGTCTTAGGCGATGTGTCAGGTCGCGTGGAAAGTTCTGTCTATGCGATGCTGGCTTTGCAACCGCAAATCGATAAAATTACACCGCCCACAGGTGAAAAAATCAAGACCTATCTCACCGAACAACCTCCCACAACCGAAACCTATTCTATGAAATGGGATGGCGAATGGCAAGTTACCTATGAAGTCTTTCGGGATTTGAGTATTGCCTTTGCGGTGGTGATGTTGCTGATTTATGCCCTAGTGGTCGGTTGGTTCCAATCCTTCACCACGCCCCTAGCAATCATGGTCGCAATTCCTTTTTCTCTAGTTGGGATTATGCCTGCCCATTGGTTAATGGGTTCCTTTTTTACAGCCACCTCAATGATTGGCTTTATTGCAGGTGCGGGAATTGTGGTACGCAACTCGATTATTCTCGTTGATTTTATTGAGTTACGTCTCAAGGAAGGAATGCCCCTCGAAGAAGCGGTGATCGATGCGGGAGCCGTGCGTTTCCGTCCGATGTTGCTGACAGCCGCCGCCGTAATTGTCGGATCGGCAATCATTCTCGCCGATCCCATCTTCCAAGGATTGGCGATCTCGCTGATGGCAGGTGAAGTCGCGTCTTTACTACTTTCGCGATCGGCTGTTCCGATTCTCTATTATAAACTCTGGCGCAATAAGAAACCACCAGTTTTAGAGTCAGTTGAGGAGGAACAGGAAGTTGCGATCGCCACTATTGATATCTAAAATCACATCTAAAACATGATTCAAGAGATCCCCCCAGCCCAGAATTTTCTTCTTCCCCCTTTGCAATGGGGATTGAAGGGGATCTTAAATAGAATCTGACACTCACTCAAAATAATCAATGGAACCAATTCACATTTCTTACTATTCCGATGTTCTCTGTATTTGGGCGTACATCGCTCAAATACGCCTTGATGAACTAAAAGCCAACTTTTCCGATCAAGTGGAGATCAATTATCATTTCTTCCCTGTATTTGGCAATGCTCATGAAAAACTGGAAAAACGTTGGCGCGATCGCGGTGGGTTGCGCGGCTATAGCGATCATGTGCATACCGTCGCCGTCAAGTTTCCTCACATTAACGTCCATCCCGATGTTTGGGTAGTAAATACACCCACCTCCGCCACCTCCTGCCATCTATTTCTGAACGCCATTCAGCTATTAGAAATCAAGAATATTATTCCTAAATCAGAGCAGCTATTTGAGAAAGCCAATTGGGAAGTGCGCCGCGCCTTTTTTGAAGATGTTGCCGATGTCAGCGATCGCCAAGTGCAGTTTCAACTTGCCCAAAAACTTGGCATCCCCATTGCCGACCTTCAAGCACAAATCGATAGCGGTGAAGCCTATGCGTTGCTATCGCGAGACTTTGAATTGATCCGCGAACATACAATATCGGTAAGTCCGACATTAATTTTTAATGAAGGAAGACAGCGCCTCAATGGCAATGTCGGTTATCGGGTAATTGAGGCAAATATTCGCGAGTTATTGAATAATCCTGAAGATGAACATTCTTGGTGTTAGGCGATCGCCACTACTTGCAAGGACAAACGCTACAACAATAGTTTGTTTTGTTCTTGACATCATATATCGCCATATAGTAATATATTGAGAGAGTTTTAAAAGTTTGGAAATTTACTGCCATGCTATTTCGTCAGTTGTTCGATCAAGAGACAGGAACCTATACATATCTGATTGCCGACCCAAGCACCAAGGAAGCAGTCCTAGTCGATCCAGTTTTAGAACAGGTTGAGCGCGATCTTAAGCTATTGCGAGAGTTGGGCTTGACCCTCAAATTTTGTTTGGAAACCCATATTCATGCTGACCACATCACAGGTACTGGTAAATTACGCGAACTAACGGGTTGTGAAGGCATCGTTCCTGAAAATGCCCATGCGGCTTGTGCTAATCGCTTTGTAAAACACGAAGAAGTTTTGAATGTGGGCAAAATTAAAATTGGGGCGATCGCTACATCTGGTCATACTGACAGCCATATGTCTTTTTTGGTTGATGGCACACATCTATTAACTGGCGATGCCCTTCTCATTCGTGGCTGCGGACGCACTGACTTCCAAAGTGGTGATGCGGGTACTTTGTACGATCATGTCACCCAAAGGCTGTTTACTCTGCCCGATACTACCTTCGTTTACCCTGGACATGACTATCGCGGCAATTTGGTATCCACCATCGGCGAAGAGAAACAATGGAATCCTCGTTTTGTAGGACGCGATCGCGCTCAGTTTATTGAATTTATGGGCAGTCTCAATTTGCCAAATCCTAAAAAGATCGCTGAGGCAGTACCCGCCAACGAGCGTTGTGGTAAGGTTGCGCTTGCAGTTTAATTAATAACGCAGAGATCACCCCAGCCACCCTTTCGTAAGAGGGGAGAATAAATTAAATTATCTTCTTCCCCATTTATAAGGAGGATTGACGGGGATCTCAGCCCGATCCTTTTGCAATTATTTACAACTTCCTGAAACCTATGACAACTTCGCAAAATTTAACTTCTGTATCCGAATCTCAAATCAAACTAATTGATGTTCAAGATCTCAAAGAGCTAATCGATCGCCAAGCCGTTGAACTAATTGATGTGCGCGAGGCGGATGAGTTCGCTAGCGAGAGAATTGATGGCGCAATGTTGGTTCCATTATCCAAGTTTGATATTCAGCAAATCTCCAATAGTCCAGATAAGCAAGTAGTTCTCTATTGTCGTTCTGGTAATCGTTCCCATCGCGCCGCCGAAAAATTGCTCGATGCAGGCTATGGGGAAGTGACACACCTCAAGGGGGGGATCATGGCATGGCGATCGCAGGGGATGCCGATCAAGGCAAATAAGAATGCACCCATCAGCATCATGCGCCAAGTCCAAATCACGGCAGGTTCCCTTGTTTTCTTCGGCACAGTTTTAAGTGCAGCGGTTTCCCCTTGGTTCATGCTCTTAACAGGATTTGTCGGTGCGGGTCTGATGTTCGCAGGAATCTCTAACACCTGTGCGATGGCGAATTTATTGTCAATGCTGCCCTACAACAAGCAAAGATAGATGATTAAGCAATTACAGCAATATATTCCTGCGCTCAATTGGCTCAAAAATTATCAATCTAAACATCTATTTGGTGATATTACCGCAGGGATTATTGTCACCAGTCTCTTGATTCCGCAGGGTATGGCTTATGCCCTGCTTGCGGGACTGCAGCCGCAGATTGGACTCTATGCTAGTATTTTGCCTGCGATTATCTATCCATTGTTAGGAACAAGTCAGGTTTTGGCGGTTGGTCCCGTTGCCGTTGATTCTTTAATGGTGGCGGCGGCGCTCGCTAAACTTGCGCCCCAAGGTAGTTCTGAATATTTGACCTTAGCAATCGCCCTCGCCTTTTTAGTGGGAATCATCGAAATTGGCATGGGCGTTTTGCGGATGGGATTTTTAGTGAACTTTCTCAGCCGTTCCGTGATTTCAGGATTTATCAGTGGTGCCGCAATCATCATTGGCTTTAGTCAGGTCAAACATTTACTGGGTTTAAAGATTCCTTCTACGGAATCATTTATCGAACTTCTCACTTTGATTTTTAGTAAAATCACCGAAGTGAATTGGGTTACGCTGAGTTTGGGACTAGTTAGCATTGCGATTCTACTTTATTGCAATCAGCCCCTAGTCAAATTATTGAAGCAACAAGGCTGGAACGAACAGAGGATCTTACCTATTTCTAAAAGTGCGCCTCTGCTAGTAGTGATTTTGGGAACTCTGCTAGTCGCGACTTTCCGATGGGATCAAGGGGCGGGAGTTAAAATTGTGGGTATGGTTCCATTGGGGTTGCCGCCCTTGACCATACCTAGCTTTGATTTGCAAACTTGGCGATCGCTTTTACCTGCGGCTTTGGCAATCGCTTTAGTTGGTTACATGGAGGGCTTCTCAGGAGCGCAAGCCCTCGCTAGCAAGCGGCGTGAAAAGATTGATCCGAATCAGGAATTGATCGCCTTTGGTGCGGCGAATCTAAGCGCCGCTTTTACGGGTGGATATCCTGTGACAGGTGGAGTCAGTCGCTCGGTGGTGAATTTCGCCGCAGGGGCAAATACGGGCTTAGCCTCAATGATTACGGGAATATTAGTCGCAATCACGGTGATGTTCTTTACATCTTGGTTCTATTTCCTGCCGCAGTCCTGCCTCGCCGCGACTATCATTACCGCCGTTTATAAATTGGTTGATTTTTCCACCCTGAAACGGATGTGGAACTATGACAAAGCCGATGCGATCGCTTGGCTAGTCACTTTTAGCGCTGTATTAGTTTTAGGTGTCGAAAAGGGAATTATTTTTGGCGCGATCGTCGCTTTATCTTTGCATCTATGGCATACCAGCCGCCCCCACATTGCGATCGTCGGGCGCTTAGGCGAATCTGAACATTTCCGCAATGTCCTCCGTTACGATGTCAAAACCAGTCCCCAAGTTTTAGCAATTCGCGTTGATGCCAGCCTCTACTTTGCCAATGCTAAATACATGGAAAATTTTCTAAGTCGCGAAATTAGCGATCGCCCTGATGTCACAAGCATTGTGCTGGTATGCAGCGCCGTCAATCTCATTGATGCTAGCGCCTTAGAAGTTCTCGAGAGCCTAATTGCCGATTTAAAAACCATCGGCATTAACTTCTATTTCTCGGAAGTGAAGGGACCCGTAATGGATAAATTACTCAATATTGGTTTTGTGGATTATGTCGGACGCGATCACTTCTTTCTGTCCACCGATATCGCCATGCACGATTTAGCAGGCATTTAACCAGCTAAACCTTAAAACTTCCCTAATAAACCGATTATTTATAGTCTTTGAAACTATATTACCAACCAAGTATATTGTTAATCAAGGCAGTGCTTAGTTTCTGATCCACTTCAAGATAAATCATGGATATCCTATCAAATACCGTCGCACTGTCACGAATGCAATTTGCATTAACCGCCATTTTTCATATGCTCTGGCCAGTTCTGACTACAGGCATGGCAATCTATCTCGTCATTGTCGAAGGAGTATGGCTGAAAACTCGTAATCCTGATTACTACCGCCACGCCCGCTTCTGGTCAAAGTTATACGTTCTTAACTTCGGGATTGGCGTTGCTTCAGGGCTCCCAATGGAATTTCAATTTGGGACAAACTGGGCTCCATTTTCGGAAGCAGTAGGTGATTTCTTTGGCAGCATTCTCGGATTTGAAGGCGCAATGGCTTTCATGCTCGAAGCAGGATTCTTAGGGATTATGTTATTTGGCTGGGAGCGCGTAAATCCAGCAATTCACTACCTCGCCACGATTATGGTTGCCTTTGGTGCAAACCTATCTACCTTTTGGATTTTAGTCGCTAACTCTTGGCTACAAACCCCATCGGGCGGTGAGATGGTCAATGGCAAGTTTATTGTCAGTGACTACTTTCAGGCGATCGCCAATCCCTTTATGCTGAAAAGCGTATCGCATATGTTCTTTGCTACCCTCGAAACATCATTATTCGTAATCGGCGGTATTAGCGCTTGGTATATTCTCAACAATCGTCATCAAGCTTTTTTTACCAAATCGCTCAAAATTGTCCTAGCCGCTGCGATCGCTGTTACGCCTGTGCAGATTTACATCGGACACCTCAGTGCCGAACAAGTAGCCCAATATCAACCAACGAAACTGGCGGCGATGGAAGCCAAATGGGAAACTAGTCCTGCGGGACAGCCTGCGGATTGGAGTCTATTGGCAATTCCAGACGAAAAGACTCAAAGCAACAAATGGGAAATTACGATTCCCAACGGGCTTGGCTATGTTTTAGAATTTCAAAAGAACTTAACCTCACCCGTTCTCGGCTTAAAGGAATGGAAATATAGCGATCGCCCTCACATGGTGGGCTTGATCTATTACGCTTTTCGGATCATGAGTGGGATTGGCTTTTTCCTAGCAGGACTAATGCTCTGGAGTGCCTTGCAATGGTTATTAGGCAATCTCTCTGCGGAAAAAATTGCTAAGCAAAAATGGCTCCTCCGCACTTGGATTTTTGCTGCACCATTAGGTTATATCGCCGTAGAGTCGGGCTGGATTGTCCGATGTGTGGGACGGCAACCTTGGACAATGTATGGTCAGATTCGCACGGCTGATGCAGCTTCCAATGTTCCCGCAGGAAATGTGTTAACTTCATTATCCCTATTTGCGGTGGTTTATTCGATCCTATTAGTTGCCACACTGTACTTTGGCAGCAGAATCATTCGTCATGGTCCGAATTTGGATATACCCATCCCAGGGCTAGACAACAAACTAGCGATCAATATGGAACCCGCGACATTCATTCCCGATCAACGTCCAGCAGAAACTCAATTGTAATCGAGAAGATAGGCAGCGCAAAGCGCTGCCTATCTTCTCATATGGCAAGGTTTTCAAAATTTTGAGTATGTGACTAATTCCTAGGTAAATTTCATGGAAGCATTAAAAGATTTTCTGCCTCAAGTTTGGTTTGTGATTCTGGCTTTATTCTTATTCCTATACGTCATGCTGGATGGCTTCGATCTTGGTGTGGGCATCCTCTCTCTAACTAGTTCTGACGAAGAACGTCGTGGGATTTTGATGACTAGCCTCGGCAATATTTGGGATGCTAATGAAACTTGGCTAGTGATCATGGGAGGTGCATTATTTGGTGCATTTCCCCTCGCCTACGGCACGATTCTCAGTGCCTTATACATTCCCATCTTCATCATGATTTTCGGGCTGATTTTTCGCGCCGTTGCCTTTGAATTTCGCGAACATTCCAGCAATAAAACATTTTGGAATTTTGCCTTTGGTGCTGGCAGTTTTATCGCGGCTCTCGGACAAGGCTTTGCTCTCGGTAGCGTCATAGCAGGGATTAAAGTTGATGCGTCTGGACATTTCATTGGTTCGACTTGGGATTGGCTCGATTGGCGATCGCTCTTGGTTGCCCTCACCCTGATCCAAGGATATGTGCTGATTGGTTCTACTTACTTAATTCTGAAAACCGAAGGAGAATTACAAAAGACCCATTTTAAAACCGCAAAACTTGCCGCAATTACCACCTTCATCGGCGCAATTTTGATCACGATCGCCACGCCTGTAGTTTATGAAACTCTAAGAACAAAACTATTTAGCGCTCCCTTGGTATATGTTTTTGCGGTGATTCCCATTATCGGCGTGTGGTTAATTTGGAATCTATTAAACAGCCTCAATCGTGAGCAGGAAAACACTCCATTTGTCTGGACGATTCTGCTGTTTCTGCTGACTTTTGTTGGTCTAGGATTAATCGTATTTCCTTACATTATTCCCAATCAGATCACCATTTATCAAGCCGCTGCCGCGCCCAGCGCTCTTGTGTTTATGCTCACTTTTATCGGTGTTCTCATTCCGATCATGCTATTTTACAACATCTACAACTATGTCGTATTTCGAGGCAAAGTTGTAGGTAGTGCCTATGGCGATTAAGCAGTTGTATTGACGATTGGGAGCAAGAGGACTGGAAAACATAAACCAGTAGGTCAAAAGTACAGCGCCAAGTGTTGTAGCAGATTAACTTTACTACTTGCTCCCCTAATCATCACAAGTCATCATTGTGTTGGTTATATCTCAGGAAAGGGTAATTCTTGCATTAGTGCGATCGCCTAAATTTAACATCAAGTCCCCTATGAAAAATCTAGTTTTGATTGGTGGCGGACATAGCCATGCGATCGCCTTGCGATTATTAGGTATCTATCCCTTAGCCACAGATATCCGTCTTACCCTAATCACTGATGTCGCAAACGCCCCCTATTCTGGAATGTTGCCTGGACACATTCTTGGCTATTACAGTTTTCAAGAATGTCATATTGATTTAGTGAATCTTGCTAAGTTCGCTCAGGCTGACTTAATTGTAGATCGAGCCATCAATTTGGATTTAGCTCATAAACAAGTGCTATGTCAAAACCATGCCCCAATTGACTTTGATTGGTTATCGATTGATATTGGCAGTACCCCTGACTCATCGGCGATTGTCGGGGTCGATCAATATACGATCGCCGCCAAACCCGTACCTCAGTTTTTGACCCATTGGCAACAGTTCTTAACATCCTTAGAAAGCGCTCAAGCGATGCCAACCGATCGCCCGTTACGGATCGGCATTGTTGGCGGCGGCACTGGTGGAGTTGAATTAGCTTTCACAATTAAGTCACGCATAGAAGCCATTCTGCAATCGCAAGGATTATCGCCCATGGTTCTAGGAACTCAGTTACTAGAAATTCATTTGTTTCATCGACAAGCAACCCTAATGACGGGCTCTCCTCCAAATGTAGGAAAACGCTTTGAACAAATTCTACTTAACCAAGGAATTTATGTACATCTAAGCGAAACTGTAAATTTCGTCAAACCTGATTCTGACAATCAATCCGAGCAATATCCTCTACAAACTCCAAAAATAATCGGCTGCGAATCAGGATTCACATTACTATGCGATCGCATTTTTTGGCTCACTAATGCTATGGCTCCATCTTGGATTCGTGACTCAGGTTTAACCACTGACCAGAAAGACTTTATCCTCATTAACAATAAACTGCAATCTATTTCCCATCCCTACATTTTTGCCACAGGAGATATTGCTTCTAGTATTAGCCATCCCAGACCCAAAGCAGGAGTCTTCGCAGTACATCAAGGCAAACCTCTATTTAAAAATTTACAGCGCATATCATCAGGTCAACCACTACTTCCTTTTTATCCCCAAAAGCATCATCTTTCGCTAATCGGCACTGGATATAAAATAGAATCTAGCGAAAAATATTTACAAGCGATGATCGCTTGGGGCGGACTATGTTTTGGTCCATCAAAACTACTCTGGTTTTGGAAAGAATCCATTGATCGTCAGTTTATGCAGCAATTTCGAGGATGAAATCACTGATATAGTCAAAAATCTGCAAGATAGCCGTTAAAGCTTTGCCCAGACTAGTTTTCAGAAACTATTTTAGATTTGTAGTCAATACCACAACTTCTCTAATCCAACTTTTCCGATGCTTTCAAAAAAGCACGTTTCGCCGCAATCTTATTCTTACGATTGGTATAACGCCTAAAACTCCTGACATCCCTATGCCTTGTCAACTCCATCGCCAAAGAAGGATCTAACTCATACTTCACAATCAAATTCGTGGCAAACGTATGCCTGCCCCGATGCGAATGTAAATCAATCCCCGTCTTCTTTGCCAGATCGTCCATCACATGACGAATACCCCAATATGTCAACCGCTTACCCTGACTACGATTAGAGCAAGACACAAACAAAGCACTATCAGGCAATAACTCGACCTCTTGCGCCCTCCTCCAATCCAAATAAGCATCTAAATCTTGAATACCCAACTTCGTCAAAGGCACTTCTCCCTTACTATCCCACTTCGCCTCCTTAATCACCAATTCCCCATTCACATAATCCTCAATATTCAGACGACAAACCTCCTCCGCCCGCAACCCATGCAATAAAATCGAAAACAAAGCCCGATCGCGTAACATCACTTTACTCAACTCAATCGCTTCATAAATCCGCAACACCTCCTCATCTTCCAAATCTTTAGCCACAGGGTCAGGCAATCTCTCTTGCTGAATTCCAATTGTCGGATCAGCTGTTACATATTCTGATAGCAACATCCAACGATAAAACGATTTCAGAGTCCGTAATACCCGATTCACCGAACTCAACGCCAACTCACGCTCTTTCAGTAAAAAAGTTTTGAACTGCGTTACTTTGCGACGACTAACATCTACCCAAGCTAGATTGCACCAATCCATAAATATCCGCAAGTCCGCTTGATAAGCCTTACAACTTTTGGGCTGCAAAGACCTTGATGCTAAAAATTCATCAACCCTTGCTTGGCGTAAGTCTGTAATAGCGATCGCTTTGGGCGGTTCACTGTAAACAACTAAAATTGGCTCTGGTATTGGCATAGCAAGCAGTCTTTAGCCTCGAATTACAATTATTTCCCGACCTGCGGGACTGATGACATTCTCAGTAGTAGTCCGATCGCTTAGCGGTGGCAATCCAGAACGGCGATCAAAGATCACCAACCAACCTGTATCCAAACTCAATCCCGATAAATATTTATCCAACTGCGACAATCCTTCCTTGAGTGGATTAGATCTGCGATCACGCCATACCTTTAACTCCATCCCCAAAGTCACTTTGCCATAGCGAAGACAAATATCCATCTTCCCCGAACCGATCGCATATTCTCTCTCCAATGTGCCGCCACCATTAACCACTCGATGGAGAAAAGCCATCAGCACTAGATGTGGTGCAATTTCTGGGTAGGGTGTACTTCCAAATAAAGGTTCCCCATGTTGCCGCCAGAATAGTAAGAACGCTTCCAACAAGCGATCAGGCAAAAATTCTCCTTGCTCGTTTAGCCAGATTGGTTGAACATATCCTATTGACGCAGTTGTTACATAAGCAAGCACTCTTGGTATGACTTCCTGATAAATAGGATTAGCAATAGTCAAACCATTTTGATTGGTACAAAGTCCCAAATCTAAAACGTAGCGAATATCATCCTGTGGCACATCGGGGAGTTCCTGCCCAGCCAAAATAGGCTGAATCACTGCTCTGACTCGATCTTCTCTCAATCTCTCGGCAAGGCTATCCAGATGTGTATCTTGTCTCTTAATCAGTATTTCCTTCGCTTGATTCACTAACTCAACTGTAATTGGAATAGATGGATCTTTCGTAATATATTCCACAATTTCCTTTGCGATCGCATTGACTAGCCAAGGTTGACCCTGTGTCAAGTGAAAAGCTAAATCAATCGCTTCTGGTGTAAATATCTGTCCTGTTGCTTCTGTATGTTGCTGATAGAGCTTTCTCACATCCTCAAGGGTAAAGTTACTCAAAGTAAAAGAACGTACTTTGATGTTAAAAGGACTAGAGGTATTTAGGCGATCGCTTCCCCCTGATGCGTATTTATAATCCCGCACATCACGCATACCAACTAGGGCAACTGACTGCGGAAATCCCTGTGGACGACGCGGAAATCCAGATCGAATTTGTCGCAGCACTGAAACTAAAGTCTCATCACTCAGTGCATCAATTTCATCCAAAAACACGGCTAGAGGACGCGATGATTCTTGTGACCATGCTGCCAAAAAAGCACCGATTTGACGACCTGATTCTCCTAAAATTCCGTGACTTGGCTGTAACTCTGGGGGCAAATAAAATCTAATCGCATCCTGCCACTCATCTAATATGGCTCTCTCAGCCAACTCAGGATCGTGAGAAAACACAGCCCCAACTTCTAGGGATAGCATCACCGACGTATACTTACCACTTGCAGTTAATTCCTGTGCGAGAGTGATCATTGCTGTCGTCTTACCCACCTGCCTTGGCGCATGGAGTACGAAGTAATTTTCCTGAGCAATTAGTTGTTTAATTTCAGGCAAGCGCTCTGTAGCTGACAGCATGTAGTGAATGTCAGCCTTACAAGGACCAGCGATATTAAACCATTTTTGCATAATGACAACTAACTAACGGGCAGATACCCCTTCAATATATAACAACGCGCCAAACAAAGTCCTCAAACCTTGAAAACACGTTGACTGTACTGAGTATAAATACTCATTCACATAAATTTAATGGCAAATAATTGATGATTATTTGCTCTAAGATATTCCTAAGACAAGTTGAGCTTTCGATCTTGAAACCGATCGCTTTTTTCACATCTTCTAACTACACTTGATACTGCTATGTCGATTCCAGAGCCAATTTTAGTTGTTTACGGCGAACCGCCTAAAGCGATCGCTACTACAGACTTACGCCAAGCGAGGGTTGATGAATTTTTAGCATCAAGATCTTTACAGCCGAAGAGTCGTAAGGCTTATCAAGCGGACTTGCGAACATTTATGGATTGGTGCGATCTGGCTTGGGTAGATGTGAGTCGGCGCAAAGTGACACAGTTTAAAACTTTTTTGCTGAAAGAACGTGAGTTGGCGCTGAGTTCGGTAAATCGGGTGTTGCGGACTTTGAAATCGTTTTATCGGTGGATGTTGCTCTCGGAATATGTGGTTGCTGATCCGACCATTGGCATTCAGCAGGAGCGATTGCCCGATCCTGTGGCTAAGGATTTGGAGAATGAGGAGGTGCTGCGGATTTATGAGGCGATCTCGTTAGGTAAGGTGATGTTGCGCGATCGGGCGTTGTTTTCAGTGTTGTTGCATGGGTTGCGTGCGGAGGAAGTCTGTCGCCTCAATGTTGAGGATTATGTGAATGGGGAACTGGCGATTAAGGAGGCGAAGTGGGATAGTAAGGGAGAAGTGCCATTAACTAAACTGGGGATTCAGGATTTGGATGCTTATTTGGATTGGAGGGGAGAGCAAGAAGGGGAGTTATTGCCTGATAGTGCTTTGTTTGTGTCTTGCTCTAATCGTAGTCAAGGTAAGCGGTTGAGCTATTGGGGGATTCGGCATGTGATGGATGATTTGGCTGAGAAGACAGGGATTGATTTGCATTCGCATCGGGGTAGACATACGTTTGCGACGAATTTGATTGTGAAGTATGAGTTAGATCCTTCTTTGGCGATGGAGTTGACAAGACATCGGGATGTGAGAAGTTTTAGGCGTTATACCAATCGCAAAAATAAGATTGCGGCGAAACGGGCTTTTTTGAAGGCGGCAGAAAAGTTGGAGTAATTGATGGGGATGATTATTGCTAAAGCCCGATCGCCTTATGCCTCGTAAACAAACGTTGCAATTTTTCCCAGTATTCAACAACTTGTTAGAGATGAGATTGCAGACTTAGGTTTCTCCATAGAATAATTGATCCTCAAAAGGTTGAGGTGGGCATAGCCCACCCCAACCTTTTGGGATTTTTGTTGGATCATTTATTTTTTGGAAGTCCCTTATGTTTCTTAAATGCACGAATCGTTGTCGTACTCCGTATTCACGTCTATATGTAAGTTATAAAAAATAGAATTACATAGGGAAAGCGCTGTCGCTAAAAGTCTGTGAAGATTTGAGATGCAAAAATGAACCAAGAAAATTGCCAAATGTCACTGTTTAAAAATAGCAAATGTTATGTAATTGTGAGTTTCAAGCGCTCAATCAAAAAGATAGCATCTAGGCTCAAAGACCATTATGCTTGCGAAATTCTCGAATGCAATCGAGATGCAGTATCATTCTTGCCTTCAAAAGCTGGAACAATTCAGCAAATGCTGGCAAGTGGAAAAATACAAGACTGCACTGGACAAAATTTAAAGATATAAATCATTGCAATTGAACCAAGCTTGCCCATTCTATTACATGAGTATGGGTAGGCTAATTTTCTATCACAAAGGTTTGTGATAGAAAATTAGCAGGAGTTTCGTGACAAATATAAGGAGCAGTCAATATCACCTCATCCACCCGATCCTTGGTATAGCAAACCATCAGCAAAATATACTGTTCTCATTGTCTAATTCTCCAAACACTCCGCGATCGCATTCAACTCAGCTATCCCTCGAACTAGGCGATCACGCAAAGCAACGTCAAGTTTAGGATTCTGCAAGCAACCTCTTGGATAGCGGCTAACCACTTAGTGATCGGGACATGGCTAACGGCTGTGCGTAGTCCCATATTCGTTAGTACTGCTAGGTGAAAGCCTGTCATGTCTTGACCTCCATAGTTGTAAAAAGCCATCCCATAACTCTAGTTTTTCGGGGGTGTATTCGAGGTATTGATCGAAGGCGATTGGAATGCGATCGCTTTGGGTTTCGGGAAATGGTAGTTTATTCATGTTCGTCGTATTGATTGATGAGAGGTTATAAAGCAATTTGGCACAAAATACCGCGCCTAGTTAATGTATGAAATTGATTATTATTTACTCTAAGATGTTTCTATGACAAGTTGAGGTTTTGAGGCTTAAAGCAATAAGAATAGTAATTATGACCATAAGTTTGCTGCTGCTGCTAACTTATGGTGTCAACATCTAGGGCAAGGGACTCTGACACACAGCCAGTCTACATTTCGAGGGTAAATGTCTGATAGGCGGCATTAGCCATAGCGTATCTCACCATTAACGCTCAGATGTTGTTATGTAGCTGCCCAATACACCAGACCTGTTGGGTAATAAGCTCAAAAAGTCTTGCATTCCAGTCTAGACAAGGCTTTCAAACATTTTAGCCTAAGAGTCTTGAAAACTTCTCTGAGTAAGGGTTTTAGCGATTTTATTTATTATTTCCCAACAGGTCTACCATGTTGTGAGTCTTTTGACAGACAATCCTCATTCTCCGACAGGCTGCAAGGCAGAATTTGATTAGGGCTGAGTGGTCAAATTAATGATGGGAGGCAAATCCAAGGGCGACAGGAAGATAAGATACTCCTGGTTAAGACTTTTGGCAGCTTCTAGAGTTTACGATTTTCGGCAAGCTTATGCTTATAATTTAAAACTTTCAGCAACCTTATACTTCCATCTAGGCTATAGTTATGACACTAACAGAATTTACATAGCGTTCAACTACCGAGCCTATACTTACTAAGTAAATAAGTCGTTACAAGAGGATAAATGGCTGAGCATCATCCGCTTGGTGATATTGAGTATCTCAAGGAAAATCTTTTAAATAGTTATCCGCTAGGGTTTCCTATTTTGAAAGAGCTAATACAAAATGCCGAAGATGCTAAGGCAAGCTGTTTGGACTATGGTTGGATTAAGGGTATTTCAAATGCCAAACATCCATTGCTAAAATGTCCTGCTCTGTTCATGCTGGATAATGGTGAATTTACGAATGAAAATGCTGAATCAATAAGATATATTTTGGGAGGTAGCAGCAAACCTAATCAGCAGGACGCGATTGGAAAATTTGGATTAGGTTTAAAAAGTGTTTTTCATTTATGTGAGGCTTTTTTTTATATTGCACCAGATATAACTGACTGTGAATATTCTACATGGGATATTTTTAATCCGTGGGCTGGAGCAAAAAACAAAGATAAGTACCACGAAGATTGGGATAATTTTTGTGAAAACGATAAAGAATTAATCAAGAAATCCGTAAACTTTATAATCTTAGAGAAACAGAAAGAGGATTATAAAGAAAAAGAAAAATGGTTTATTTTGTGGATACCTCTTCGTCAAAGAAGCCACCAAACAATACAGGGTAAAGAAGCAGGAATTCCACTACACATAAAAAATGGCGATAATGATTTTTTCGGTGAAATACCGCCTGACTTTTTGGGTAATAATGAGACAAAGAGACAAATCAATATATTGATGACACTACTGGGAACAGTTAATCAGATTCGTTATTGGGAAGGTGATTTAAATAAATTTGAGATTAAACTTGACGAAAATTCAGAACGACGGTCAAGCCTATCTGCTTTAGTTCATAATCAAGAACATTCAATTAAAGGCAAGATTTATGATGGCGGAAACGCACTAAGTTTTGCTGGATCTGAAGTGATTACGCAAATTGCTGAATTTGCTAATATAGTTAAACGCCCTGAATTACCAGAAAAATTTAGACGTATAACGCCTCATAATGCCATAGTTTTTAGTCAATTAAGCAAAGATTTATCTAAAAACCAATCTTCTTTGACACTAAGAACAGCAGTGTTTTTACCAATAGGAGAAGATTATTCTATAAAATGCGAATCAAAATATAGTTACTATCTAACCTTGCATGGATACTTTTTTGTAGATTTTGCTAGGACAGGTGTTCTTGGGTGGGACGGGAATAATCTCAACATCGATAAAAAACAAGTGGCGAAGGATGATGATAGAACTTTACTACAGAAGGAGTGGAACTTTTACCTATATCGAGTTATTCTAAGCCGAATTTTGGATAATTTTAATTTATTCATTAATGAATATAAATTGCCTGAGACTGAAGTATCAGCACTTTGTAAGGCTCTACATAGCTCTAAATTATTTAAAGAGAAGAGTAACCGTGAGATCATTTGTCAAGAAAAACAATTTGTTTTACGCATAACTTCTCAGGGCGAAGAGTGGAAATTATTAAATAGAAAAAGAGTCTTATCACTTCCTGAAACTCCTAAATGGGATTTGTTTCCTAAATTAAAAGAAAAAGGAGAAAGTTCTGAATGGTTGTTAACTCTATCGAGCGCTCCTAATCTTAGATTTACTGACTTTGGTTGTGATAAATGGGATGATTCAGAAATCATAGAAGTTCTGAGTAATTTGTCAGAGGAAGATGTCCTAAAAGATAGCACCGCTATTAATTTTCTGATTTCATTTCTTAAGGAATTTTGCCAAAATCCCGTCATCCCAAGCGCTAAAATCCAAGAGTCTCTAATTAAGTTGATCAAAAAGGGATTGTCTCGATTAGCTTGGGATAGCCTTAGTTCAGATGTCAGAAAAAGCTTGAAAGAATTAGTGAATTTAATTTCTTCTTCAGATGTTATTTATATAAATATTTCTGAGGATATTTTTAAATACTTTTTGAAAATAGAAGTTGGTATACTATTCTTACCAAAAAAATTATTTGACCACCCTTCCAATAATGCTAGTCAATTAAATATTGAAGATGCAACCATTACTCTATCAACTTTAAATGATTGGATTAATCAATTGAATAAAGAAGGAAAGAGTTATTTAAGATTAGAGTCAATACTTAAACAGATATTGTTTTTGTCAAAAAACCATATTACCAACATTTTATCTGAAAATCCAGAATGGAAATGCCTTATTGGAGAACAATATTTACAAAAGATAGTAGTCTTTTACTCGTACAGTGAATTTCTCAATTTTAAGATTAAATCTATTTTATTTAAGAATCCTGATACCAATTCTATTCAAGATGCCTTAATAGCATCTTTAGTGAAAGCTTCTAACGAAATTCAGCCTATTCTAGTTGATAAAGAAATAGCAAACTTAATTAAAAATATTGAACCAATTTCTCCTGTTGTTTGTGATACGAGCATCTGTAAACGAATATTGGGTGCAAAAGAGCATCCGTCTCTAGCAGAACCAGAGAATCGGAAACAACTATTAACTGAATTATTAAAAGAGGTAAACTAAAATGGATCTAGCAATTCGTTATTTGTTACATGGACAGCCTAATAAATATAATAGTGAAGATAAACTATATATTATCTCTAGGTCTGATTCGTTATGGTCAAAATTAGCTCATAAAGTTCTAGAAATTACTCATGAATCATGGAGATTAATTGATAAGTCTCTGTCTGAGTCAATTTCCGAAGAAAAATTTGAAAAAATTGGCATAACTCGATTAACCACGATCGCAGTCATTGAGTTGTTAAAACAAAAATTAGATTACATTGATGAAATATTTGCTCAAATCAGTTTGTCCGATGATGAAAGACAAGACATATTAAATGAGACAGGTAAAAATATTGATAATAAAGAGCTATGGAGACTATTACCATTACATAAATCTTCTGAAAATAAGTTAGTAGGTATTAAAGAGAATACTTATCTAGAGAATCGTGATTATAAATTAAATCCTCAATCTCCTGTCAAGGTAATTTTAATTAATCAGAATAGCAAGATTCTACACTATCTAGAAGAAGGATGGATTTCTCAATGGTCTGCTTCTACTGATATGAAAATCTTATTAAAACAATCTGAAGATCATAATTATGCTGGATCAATTTTGCGTGTTTTGCAAGCATCTCCTAATGTCAAACGTGAGTATCATGATGAATTAAAGAATACTCAATGGTTAAGATTATCAAATGGTGATGCGATCGCCCCCGCATCCATTTTGATCTATCCGACTTATCTTCAGGATTACGAACGCTACTTAATTCAATTAAGAAAAGGTTACCACTTGGCATCTGATTTGCCTAAGACTAATTGTCAGCCTGTCTCTAGCCTATTTACTAAAACAACTGAAGAAGAGACCTTGTTAGAAATTTTAGATCAGGAGCCATCTATTGAGAAACTAGAGATAATAGTTAAAATAATATCTGAAAATATATCCAATAATCAAAGTAGCCATTCTTCAGTTTTATCTTTTAGCAATATTTCTCGTCTTCAATCAACTACATGGCTTCTCACTAATGATACTGAGAACGTATTTGTAAAGCCATCTCAGGTGATTTATTTATCTGAATTAGAGATGGAAATACAAAATATTATTGACAACACATCGAACAAAGATTGGATTACTCCATTACAACTGCGTAATGAAATTCGAGATAATCAAATCGTTTTGAGGTGGCTGAATAATCGGCTTTTTATAAAAAATGATGAAGCTTTAGAGGTTATTGGTAGTATGTTGTCTAAATTTCCTGAGTATTATCTAGGTGAATTTAGTAGAAATGAGTTTTCTTTAAAAGATGCCTTAGCTGTATTCAATGGTATTGACGACAAAATCTTACCCGCATGGAATTTAATTGAACAGACATCAAGAATATATGGCAAGGAAAAATGTAGTCGATATATTTTAAATAGTCTTTTAGCACAAGCAATTCAAGAATCAAAATTAATTGATCTGCTTGGTTGGTTGTCCAATAGATATGAAGCTACTGATACACAGGCTATTACAATTTATAATCAATATCTAGCATTAGCAGTTAACAGAGAGAACTTCAGCACTTCCATTCTACCTCATATATTATTGCTTAATCGTTTGGGACAGTGGAAATCTCCCAGAGAAATGTGTGTCAATACTCCAAATATTGCTGAACAATATATTTTGGACGAAAACCAGGAAGAAATTATACAAGGTTATCTGGATGAAGTTTCACGTATAGACGCGCAGAAAGCTATATATGATCAGAAGGGAATACAAGCACAAGAAAATACAATAACTTTACAAGACTATTTCCAAGATTGGCATTCCCATGTTTATTCAGAGGCTATTGGTGCATTTGTTTGTTTAATAATTGGAGATAGTCAAGAATTAAGACAATTTACAAAGACTTTATTAAGAAACATGGATATAGACTTATTGACTAAAAACTTACTGGGTTCAGTCGTACCACGGTCTTTTCCAATATCTGAGTCTAGAGGAGAAACACAGGAAGTAAAATCCTTGATCAGCGATATTTCTTTCCATGCCGATAAGAGAACTGGAAAAACAAATAATATTTTTGCCAATAATTTAGATCGGTACACTAACAGTTTAGTACTAGCTCATCTTAACCCTTCTGAATATAATAGAGAAGAGTTGTCTAATTTATTAAAGGAATCCGTTAGGCTTTTAATCCAGAGTGTTTATCAGGTAAGTAATCTAAATGAATCCCTAGATAAAGTTTGGGGTAGTTTAATAAAATCTAAACAGTTAGACATTGCAGTTACTCGTAACGTCATCCTAGATAGTGCTTCATCTATTATTAAGTTTTTGAGTGTCCATAACCAACACGAGGGTATTAAACAAACTATTTCAGATCTAAATGAATCTATATATAAGCGTGAAGAATATCAAACCTATAACAAAGACTATCAGAACATTGAGGATGAAATTCGTAGTCTAAAACAAAAACTAGGCAATATTTTAGAAGATAATAGTCCAGAAAATACTGCTCCCTCGATTGTGTTGCAAGCAGTCAGAGATAAGATAAGACAGTTTGGATATAAGTTAACAAACATTCCTTTTGAAATATTTCAGAATGCCGATGATGCTTTAGTCGAACTAGAAATGATGGCTCAAGGGCATTCTCTGTTACCAGATCGTTTCAAATTTATTATTGAAATTGAAGGTAATACAATTACTATGATGCATTGGGGCAGACCAATAAACTGCTTTGTCCATCCTGATTATCCATTACATGACTATCGCGAAAATGGATTTGGACAAGACTTAGAAAAAATGCTTTCATTTAATTATTCAGATAAGAGAAATGATGATCATAATCTAACGGGCAAGTTTGGATTGGGATTTAAAAGTGTTCATTTAATTTGTAAGGAACCACTTGTCTTTAGTGATCGTATAGCTTTTAGAATTGTCGGTGGATTACTTCCTAGCCGATTAGGAAATGGCAATATTGCGATTCAAACTCGACAGGATCGACTTCGAGATGGACTTGAGCAAAAATTACAGCAACAAAATCAAAATATATTTGATGGAACTGCAATATCCCTGAAAATTGATCCCAGCCTTAATACATCTCCAGATTACACAGTTCAAGAGTTTGAAAGATTGGTTGGAATATTACTTATTTTTGCAAAAAAAATTAAACAGTTTAAATATATCAAAGGTAATAATCAGTCTTTAACTATCTGGAATCCTGTAAATTTACTTTCCTCATCAATTATTCAGATTGGCGATGTAATGATTGGAGATTTTAGGACTAATACTTTATGTCTAACATTAAGCAACGGGAAATTTGTAATTACTTTAGATAGAAAAGAGGGTGAATTACGAGCTTCATTACCAAATGATATTGCAAATATTTGGGTGACAGCACCAACCCAAGAAAAGTTTGGGTTGAAATTTATAATTAATGCTTCATTTGATATAAATACAGGTCGTTCAGAAGTTCTTACCAATCAAAAAAATGATGAACTCTCAAATAAACTAGGTTCTGAGTTGGGCGAACAGTTATGTCAATTATTTGCATTGACTCAAAATAATTGGAATGAATTCATAGAAGCTCTACAAATTACTGGTACTACTCAGTATGAATTTTGGAAACTAATCTGGAACGAATTAGCGCTAAAAGTATTAGACAACCAATTCAAACTAATTCGAGTAATAATGCTTGGAAATAAAGGCATGGGTTATTTCCTTTCTAATTGTCCTGCATTACCTAATGGGCTATGGGGAGAATATCAACAGCTAGTTTTTCCTAGTCAAGTCGTTTATGTCGTTGAAAATATTTTAAAACATCAAAGGTTTTTTAGTCATGTCTTTCAATGGGAAAGAATAAAAAATCGTTGCAACCCATCTACTATTATTCATGGGAATGAATGGGATAAATATAGAAAAATTATTGCATATTCTCCTATTCATCAACAGTTCAAGGTAGAAGATCTAGATCTACTTCAAGTTATAAAGTGGCAGTTGCTAGAAAAACACCAAGCTGACGTACAGACAGCAAATCAAGTGGGACAACTAATTAATAAAGCCTGTCTAGAAGAAATTAAACAATATGGACTCGTTGAGTATCAAAAATTATTCGATTGGCTAAATAAGGTTGAATTTTTAAGTCAATCTAACAATTATCAGCTTAATTCCAGGCTACTTGATGTAAATAGTGAAGATGATGATGAAAAGCTGTTGTCTGCTTTTGCCCCTGATGAATATGTTTTAAACCAGCAATACGGGAATACAGGCAAGGATTTTTTCTATGCTTGTCGCTCAAGTAAACTCGGTAGAGAAGAAGAAAGGTTAATTGAATGGATTTTAGCAATCACAGCAGACAGTAAACGTTTAGCAGCTATAAGATATTTAGAGTATCTCCGAATTGTGGATGATAGTTTATTCTCAAAATTGCTGTCTCGATTAAAGGAAGTTGATTGGCTACAAGAACTTTTTCCTCCTGATCAAGACACAGATGTAACTAGAGAGACAGATGAGGTTGATGCTTCAGTAGATAAAAGAGGGCAAGATGGCACAGGTAATCCCGAATGGGGTGATCCAGGAGAGGCACTAGCTAAATTGTTCTATGATCATATTTATCTCGCCAATTATAGTTATAACCTCGTTAGAAAAGGCGGTTATAATTGCAATCATGATTTCTTACTATGTGTTGATGGAAGAGAAATTGAGATAGAAGTTAAAACGATTGCTAGTAAATCATTTAGATTGTCTATTTCTGAATGGAAGGAATTAGTAAGCAAACATGACTGTTACGAGTTACTTATTGTTGAGCATTCAGGTAGTGATGTTTCTAAAGTTATTCGGATTCAAAATGCTTGGGGTACTTTACAGAATGCATTAGCAAAATTGGATTCGGGAAATCTAACAGTGGAAACTATATTGAGTAAAAACATCGAGTCTCTAATTGGTTTGCAACAAGACAACTTACAAAAAGGAAAACCAAAAAATGTTGTGGTGGTGAACTGGGATAGACTCGTAAATATTTATGGTCAAGGAAGTAATGACGAAAATATTACATTTTACAGTTGTAACGCCCAACTTGTTTATGGTCAAAGGTCAGTAAATACGACTAACCCAGTGTTTACTCAGATTACTTAAGTGATACAGCGCTTTGCGCTGACTTAAAACTCAGAGAATTTTTTGAAAGCTTTGCGGAGCAAAGCTTTCAAAAAATTCTCTGTACCACTCAAAACCTCAATAGGCTGCCTATAAATACAGCAAGTTATGTATTGGACTTTGGAAAAAATTGAAGCAAAAAATGGATGAACGGCACATTAAGATACACCCAAATATTGGGCATGAGAAATCGAAGCACTCGTGATTTAGGAGTACTAAAATAGTAGTATTTGCCAGAATCAGCAGAAATCAGGCAGGAATTTTAGGGACAGAATCAGGAGATTTGCGTTTTTTTATCACAAGAAGACGAGGGCGCGGGGACTGAATTTCTCCAGATTTACGACCAGAGGAATAAACACGGGGTTGGGGAGAAACGGCTGGGGAACCCAACTGGGAATAATTCTAAACCAACGTGAGTTCGATGAACTAAAAGATAGCAGGAGGTAGAGCAGGTAAGCCTTTGAAGAGAAGATCTAAAGCAGGTTTTGTCTCGCGATAGGTATAGGCAATTAAACCAACGTGAATTCGATGAATTTTAGACCTCAGAAGCTTTATAAATCAATAATCTTGGCATTTAAGCATACAAACAAATCCGAATTGTTATTAAGAATAAAGTCAATAGATCGCAAGCTGTAATTTATTGACTTTATTCTCAATAGTCTTGAACGCTTTTATACAACATGATTCCTTGTAATCTTTATTGGCTAAGGACTACAGCTATCAAAATTCATCGAACTCACGTTAATTTTAGGGATTTGCCTTAAGTTATCGACAAATACGAATTTGTGGAATAACAACAAACCAATCTTGCATGATTTCACCAGTTACGGGATCGGTTTTTATGTGCCTGTAAATACTTCTTATAGTTATTTCTCCATCTCTAAATACAAAGCTATTAGGGCTAATACCTCTTTGGATTAACTCTTGACTTTTGCTCTTAGATAAAGCTCCAACTTTTATATTGTCTGTAGTACGGATATCCCAGCTATTACCCCAATGAGATACCTTGAGCAATAAGCGATCGCCTTCATGGAGATTTTTAATAATCTCTTGCCTATTTCGAGTGTCTGGATCACCTAAGTTAATATCTCTTGGGGTCATGTCTGCATAATAAATAAATTGTGGTAAATCGATAGTCGAAATCCTAATGGGATAGGGCGTAGCTTCAGACTCCCTCACAAATCCGCAATCCGAAGTCCTAGTTATGATTAGTTTCTCTTTAGCGCGAGTCATGCCAACATAGAATAGTCTTCGCTCGGACTCAATTTGGTCTCTACGTTCAGAGAAACCATCAGCAATTAATATGACATGGCGAAACTCAAGCCCTTTTGCTCCATGACAAGTGGTAACTAATATTGCATCATTTTCAATCGAAATGTCAGGACTTTCATTGAATTCATAAATTGAGGTAATAATCTCACTAATCGTAATTGGAGTAGATAAATCTTCAAAGCTATATCCTCTCTCTTTATCAATATCCTCAGCAATTTTTATTAGTGTCTTAACAGTTGACTCGGATAAATTTCGGCTAGTCTTTTCAAAGAATTGCACAAAGTAGGATTGCACTGACTCTTGGTTAGAAAGGACATGATGAGAGTTTTCTTCTAAGTAAGTAATTAAAAGTTGAGTTGATAGATTGCGAATTAAATTTATCCCAACACTTTTAAGAGAATAAGTAGGTATTCCAGCATTAAGATCTAGTAAGACTCTTACTTCATTGAGGTTGTCCCAGTTTCTGGCTAAAATGGCAATTTCGTTGTATTGAACACCTAAATCCCGCCATTTTTTCACTTGTAGCATGATGTATTTGGCTTGATGGGCAACACTGTCAAATCTTAGATCTTGTGCTTCTAATTCACTTTGTACTAATCGGTCATTGGCAATTCTGACCTGTTGATCTTCACCACTTTTTAGGCGATCGCTACTATGTAGAATTAATCGATTTGATGCAGCAATGATCGGCTCAGTAGAGCGATAGTTTTCGATTAGTAAAAACTGTTTAGCTTGATATTCGGCTTGGAAAGAACGGATATATCTATTGCTAGTACCAAGCCATTCATATATGTTTTGATCGTCATCCCCAATTACACAAATATTAGTTTGGACTGAGCGAGATTGCTCTTCAGCGCTTTGATTTTGCAACCCCGCAATTAGTTTTACCAAGCGATATTCTTGCTCGGCAACATCTTGATATTCATCTACAAAGAGATACTCGGTACAGCCTAGAAGCTTGATAATCTGTAATTGTCGATCTTCGTCTTCTATATCTTCCTCAATTAAATCACAGGCATCTTTTATTAGATTGGTGAATAGAGCGTTTGAACCTTGCGAAGAAATGCGCGTTGGATCGACGGTACGCCCAAGAATAGCTAAGGCTAGTCCATGAAAAGTATTAACCCTAAGTCGAGAAGCTGCGGCTCCAATCAGATTCTGCAAGCGCATTCTTAGCTCTCGCACAGCATTTCGGTTATAAGCTAAAGCAATAATACGTGCGGGGTCTACTCTTTTGACTTTAATTAGATAGGCTATACGGTGGACGATGGTACGAGTTTTACCAGAGCCTGGTCCTGCAATGACCGATATTGCTGGAGCTTCAGACAAGACTATTTCATGCTGAACGGGATTGAGGGGACTGACAATAAGCTCGTAATCTTGTTGGGTAACTGGTCGTTTAGCGGCATCGTCATCGGTATTGGGATAAGCGGTAGTAAATTCCGAACGTGAGAGAGAAAAGTAATTCTCTATATACTCCTGTGGGTCGCAATCTTGTTGTTTGTGCCGTTCACCATAGTCAAGCATGATGTGAGTTCGGCGGACTTGCTCTTCGTAATGAAGCTTGACTGTTCTTGGATATTCTCTTTCGATTTTTGTTTCCCTAACATTTCTCATTACTCTAACTTTCATAGATTGCTGAAACAGGTTTAATCCATCGGCTATTCTTACGATTCTATGGCGATGCATCCAAGCTAATGCTTTTTCTAAATCCTGTAATTCCCATACTATAGGACTAGAAAGCTGATTTACTGCTGAAAGCAATTGAACTAAATCTTGTCTTAGATGAAGCCTAGATCCACTATGTTCGCCAAGGGATGAATATATGACCTCGATTATCTTTTCAATAAAAATTCTATGGGCATCTAAATGTTCGGGTACAGAAAAATTATTTACTATTACTACATCGCGATTAAACTGTTTTAAATCCAGCCATTTTAGGAATTTCCACCCCTCTAAAATTTCCAGAATTTTCCCCGCACTCAATTTTTGAGTATGAGACGGATCTAGTCTTGTAGCCAGTCCTTTACAGTTGATTTGACTTTGTTCGCGATCACCTATGAGATTTACGATTTCTTCAAGGATCTGCTCTTCTAAAGTTTTATGCTTTTCGTAAATGTTTCTGGCATCATTCTTCCTATTACCTTTGTCAATTTTAGTGATGAGTAGAGTGATTGGGATCTTGGATGTGCATACATTTGCAATGTCCAATTCTTTAATATACTTCTTTAAGACTTTGATATTGATACCTGAGCGCTCGCTCAACTGTTCTAGGGGATAAGGCGCGGTTTTATCTTGGCAGTAAGCTTTAGCGATGTGCATAGCTGAAATCAATCTATGAAATTCTTCTGTACGTTCCTTGGGTAAATTATTAGCATGAGCATAGAGATCGAATACTTTATGAGAATCTTCTGGAGATTGAAGAAGAAGTTCAAATTCTACGAAAGTAGACTGATTTTCTGCCCGTTCGACCATGCCGAAGGCTTCGAGATATTGTAGTGCTACTTTGATTTTTGTATCTTTCTGCTCGTACTCTAAAGCGAATTCTTCGTCGAGGTCGCTACTTTGGAATATTTCATTTACCGACACCCAGAAATAATCTTCTGAAACCCTCCCAGTTTGAATGCGATCGCGGAGAGCGCGAACGGCAATAAATAAGTTGCGTAAATCGGTTTCTGATAGCTGATTTAGACTCTGGAGAAAGAAAGTCGTGTCAGCATCTTGAGGGTCAAATAGTAACGTGCAGATAGCTGGGAGCTTGTCTCGTCCTGCCCTTCCCGCTTCTTGGACGTATGACTCTAAATTGCCAGTTATACTGTGATGAATAACCGATCTCACATCTGGGCGATCGATTCCCATGCCAAAAGCACAAGTCGCCACAATTACATTTACTTCTTTGGCTTTAAACTTTTCTAAAATTTCTTGCTTATCTTCTCTTGGGATTTTGCCGTGATAAAATCTTGCATCAATTTGATTTTCGTTGAGCAAACCTGCTATTTTTTCAGTGTTTTTACGAGTTGCTGTATAGACTAGAATCGCTCCGTCCTGTGAGAGCGCACTTCTAACTTGTTCGAGAGCTAATCGATCTTTGTCTTGCTTATCAGCAGATACAATCTGATATTTTAGATTTTTCCGAATGCTGCTTGAGGTTATTTCGGTAATCTTGATGTCATATTTTTCAAATAGTTTTTTGATATCTGACCGTACATCAAGTGTAGCAGTTGCGGTCAAAAATGCCATTAGAGGTAGATCGCGCTTTTGCTCTTGATAGAGTTCGACAATAAATTTAGGAGCATAACGATAATCTGGTCTAAAATCATGTCCCCACTGGCTGATACAGTGTGCCTCGTCAAACACGATTAGGGATGGCAAACGCTCTTCAAGCAAAGATCTGATGCTAAGTGATCGCAATTGTTCGGGGCTAATAAAGAGTAGATCTTTTCCTCCATTGCGTAATTCGTCTAATCTCTCTCGTTTTTCAGATGCTGTAATATTCCCATTGATAAAGGTAGAAAAAATAAACCCTTTTTCTTCAAGTCCTTGTACTTGGTCTTCCATTAATGCCTGAAGTGGCGAGATAACTATAGTAAAGCCTTTTTGCCTCTGAGATAGCATCCAAGCAGGAAGCTGATAGCAAAGGGATTTGCCGCCGCCAGTTGCCATCAAGATTAGAGGATTTTTACCTGCAAGAATATCTTGTATGGCTTCTTCTTGGATAGATTGAAAGCTTGAAACCTTAAAGTCTTTTAAATATGGTTGATAAGTAAATTCTCGTGGAAATTTAACTGGGCGTAACTGGTTGAAAATAGAAGGGAAATCTGGGATTCGGCTTATCCATCCTCCTAACGGCTGTTTTGTTTTAGTTATGTTAGATTCATAATTCCAAGCAAGTATTCCAGATATACATAACTTTTGGTCAAAACTGAGTGTGGTTGCTTGATCGATAAAGCTAATGAAGTTTTCGATATCTAGATCGACGATCGCCTCTGGGGGTAGCTCATTGGTATTAGGTAACAAGCATTTATCTATACCAAAAAATTGACGATATGCCTCACTTGCTGAGTCTTCTCCGCAACTGAACAAATAAGCATATATATCCAAAAGTTTTGCTGGCTTAGTCTTCAGAGCATTTAAAATTGCCTCTAATAGGCTTCTAGTCGCGAGAGCATCTTCAAGGGGATTATTGGTTGCATATTCACTGAGCTTGTAGTCTTTGTTGAGTTTGTGCGATCGCTCTAAGGGAAATGCGATGATCGATAGCTCTAAAGTGTCGATAATTACCCAAGGATCGAGCGTCGGAAACCGAGTAATTAGATATTTATAATCAAAGCGACGAAAATTATGCCCACAAATATGGAAGCCTTTGTCGCGTAAAGACTCTAAACTTGTTTGAGCAGATTCAATTACTTTAAAGTCTTGCTCCAGAATTAAAGATGCTGAACCTATTCGATGAATTTCTTCTTTCAGATCTACTTCAAGATCGATATAAGCGTATTTTCTGAGGATCTTATCTATACTGCTACTGAGAAAAATCTTCTCTGGAATAGAACTATCGCTAGGTAAACTGTCGATCATGTTATTTAAGTGATTATCTGAATTTGGAAAAATATTCCAACAAATGCGGTTAATTTGTTGTTGTGAAAGGGGGGTATCGAATTGGGACGGAAACATGTCCCGCAATCGTTGTCTAAACTCCTCTTTATCAATACCCTCAAGCATTTCATCTTTGCAAATCACCAAGTTTGACTCGATCGCATCACCCAAGCCTTGCTTGTCAAACACTGCCCTTGTGATGTTGGTCAACACCACACCATAGCCATAGGGAACGATACATTTACCAGCGTGGTCACTAGCGATCGCATGGACTAGATCGGCATCACGTTCTAAGAGCTTTACTGCATGAAGGACATAGTTTCGGGCTTGTTCTAGTGGACTTTTTACTTGTTTGTGGCGATCGCCAGTGTTGCGATCGGCGATCATCCAGTTGGCTCTAGTGACGTTGAGAATGGTGTCAATTTTCCAGTCTTTGACCTCAAGTACTAATAAGCCTCTCAACGGGTGCAGCACAATAAAATCGGGGTGCAGTTGCCTTTTGCCGATGGGTACGTCATACCAGATTAGATAATCGTCATCTAATTTCTGCTCTAATCTCACCGCAAAGCGCTTTTCGCCTGATGTCATTCGGGCGACGCAACTATTTAGTGATGGGATGAGAGAGGGCATTTACTTAACCACAAGGAGATAATCTATAAGTTTTTAAATCTTTCGATAAATTCATTCAAAGCTTTATTAGGAAGTCTTACAGTTTCATCCCTTTGCCATTCTAAAAGTGATGAATAAAGCTTATCTGGACAGACTAAATTTGCCTCATAAATCTTTTCTATAATCCAAAGAACTCCTCGGTATTCTATTCCAGATGTATCAGCTAGATTTTTCAATTGCTTATCTCCAGTTAACAGAATACTACCAGAAATACTTTCAGCTAGTACGAATGCAAAACATTCATTTATAGTTAGTTTGAGATTTTCTTGTTTAATTTTTCGTGCCCTACGAACTCCTTTTCCAGATATACTCTTTACTCGCAGTCCATTTTCAAGTAATGATTTTTCTTCACTGGTAAACTTAGTAATTTCCTCAAAAAATAGAATATCTGGGATAGTAATTTCATAGGGAAGTAACAAAAAAGCCTCAATTAATGAGACTTTCTTCAAATCTATAAGATAGGATGTGTCACTAATAATAACTTGCATCTTTGGATTGACTTTCTCCTTTTAGCTCTGCTTGCACCTCATCTACAGAACGGCGTAGCAATTCAGCAGCCTTGGCTATTGAAATTAAGTCCTCAGATAAAGCACGGTAGCAAAGACGCTCGAAACGACATGGTTTTTCTTGACTACCACGTTGTTCTTCAGTCTCTAATGGCTCTGGCTCGGTCGATCTCCAAGTGCGTGCAACAGTCTGAAAGGCGTAGGTTAAATTAGCATCACTTATGATGCCAATGTTTTTTAGTCGAACAAGGAGTGCAGCGCCACTGATTCGGTACATTTGCTTGAGATAGATTAGTTCTCTGTATCCTATAGAATGCCGTAGTGAACCAACTTCATTTTTAAGATGTGATTTGGGTGCTTTGAACGCCCCAGCAAAGCGATTACTAGCCGACTCTACTTCTTTAGGTGATAAATACTCAGGATCGATTAGTCGATGTCCCAACTCATGGGCAAGAGTTAGTCGCCTCCTCTCAAGCGAGAATCTTTCGTTAACGACGATTACTGGCAAATTTTTGATACTAGAACCTTGCACAAGGCAAGTAAATCCAGAAACGCTTTGCGGAAGCTTAATGACAAAAACCTTTAGACCTTTTTCTTCAAGCAGCTCGGTCATATTAGGAATTGGATCAGTACCTAAATTCCATTTTTGGCGAAGATCGTCAGCAATTTTTTCAGCTTCTTCAACAGATTTAATTGGTACTCTATCAAATGGCTTTTGCCATTCGACACTTGGCATTTCAAGAATTTTTTCAATTTCAATATATCTCTCAACCCATTCAATTACCTCAGTTTCAACATGAGCACGGTCTTTTGCGGTTGTATTAGATTTATTACGAAAATCAACGCTAGTTAGTTCAACTTGCTGTGAATCAAGCAAGTAATTTATGGAGACATCCAAAGCTTTAACAAGAGCAGTCAAAACATCTGAACTGGGAGTCATTTCATCCCGTTCATACTTTCCGATTGCCTGAGCGCTAATTTTTCCTTGGAGTGCATCAGCTAGTCCTCGTAAAGAGTAGCCAGCTTTCTTCCGAGCAAGCTTTATACGGGAGCCAATCATAATTTTTTTGGTTTACAAGACGGGTTTATTTTTTTATGTTATATTATGTATTGTAAACCTATAGATCGAGTGAGTCAACTCGAAACTTTATTTATGGCTATTAATGTAGGTCGATATAAATTCGACGGACCTTACCAAAGCGTAGATAAACTTGAATATCGTTCAGGTGTCTATGCGATTCTCGACAGTAATCGAGTAGTGATTGACATTGGCGAATCTGCGTCTGTAAAGACAAGGGTTGCAAACCACGACCGTCAACCTTGCTGGGAAAAAAATCGAGTTAATTTAGTTGCGGTATTGTATGTACCAAGTGCTAAACAAAGATTGGACATTGAGCAAGAACTCAGGCTGGAATTCAACCCTGTTTGTGGAGTTCGCTAGACAATCTTAATTTATGTAGAAATTTAGGAGGTAATCCAAAATGGCAAAAAATACTGGAAAGGGCTATCGTAATGGCGCTGTGGACAACCGCAGCCAAGCATATAATCCTAAAACTCAGCAATGGGCAAAGCGTAACACCGAGAACGGTCAGTTCATGGATGTAAAGCAGGACGGTGAACCGTTCAAGGGTGTTCGCAAAGAAGATTAACTGGTAATTAGTCTTCTTTGATTGCTTTTGTAGTTAGGGACATTTTACTCGAAATGTCCCTTTCTTTACGTCTTTGAAAATAATTAGTTGGAAGGTAATTTTAAATATTATTTTTTGTAATACTTTTGTCTAGCGCATCGAACTGGCGGCGTTTCCATCGGTAAGTATTGCTTCTGAGTGAGATGAGTTGATAGAAAGCATCTATCAGGAAGTTTAGAAATTGTCGAAAGTGCGATCGCTTTTTCATCTCCTGACCCTTTTAAAAATGCACTCATAGGATGCTCGATCAGTAATTGAATCAACAGCCCGTCTCGCAGTGACTAACTCCCATCCGCTTTTTCCATATATATTCATCGTCTCTGTAAAAGTTGAATCGGGGACTGCTTCAATGGTGTATTCCCATTCAACAGCCTGAGGCTTTTGTCCTGCAAGAAGATTAATTAGCAGGATTATGAAAATACCAACTAACGCACCTGTACTAATGATGTCTTTAAAAGTTGTGAGCAGTTCACCAAATTTGAAATTGTTTATCAAGCCCAAAGCAGAACTTGAACTATTGCTTGGTGTTTGGACAGATTGGTATCTACTGCTAGTAGTTAGTGTCGGCGTTCTTTCTTGGATTGGGGTTGGTAGAGCAGTGACGGGGGGACTCTGTAAATCAGCTTCAGCAATAGGCTCTATTTTTTTCTGAGGCAAACCGTTCAACTTTTGTAATTTCTGCCATTCTTGCTTAGGCTGCCCTTTGATACGTCCAAAGAACTTGATAGCATCAATACTTGTAAGGTCTTCAGGCGATAGCTTATCAAGCAAAGCTTCTAAAATTTTGCGTACAAGTTCTTCATAATCAACTTCTAGATTATTGGGACGATTGAAAACAATACTTAACTGTTGAGCCGTTTGATTAACTTGCAAACTTAATTCAGGCTGTTGCAATGTCTCCGAGATTAGACTTTTAATATCTTCAATGTTCATTATTATTTTTCCAGTAGAGCAGCTTAGGATCTGCGATCGCAGTCTTCAGGTGACGCGATCGCTAAAACAACTTTTCTAACTCAGTAAATCAACCAATTCAGCCTTAGTTTTTTTGCTATAACCTTTGAGCTTTTTCTCTTTAGCCATAGCTTTAAGTTCGGTGAGGCTCAAAGAATCAAGAGACTTAGTTGGCTTAGGTTCATTGACATCAACAGTTGCTTTTACACTCTTGACATTGAGAGTAAATACTTCTTTGAGCGCATCCAACTTTTTGCCCTTGGTAATGCCACATTTAAGCTTAGTCAACTCATCAAGACTTTTCCAATTGTGTCGTGGTGCTTCGGCAATACGGTTGACGGCAACTAATAACTTAAAGCCTTTTAAAGCACTATTCGGCTTCTCAGAGATATACTCTAAAGCTCCTTGGATCTGCTCATAGGAAGCAGTAGCAAGGTCTAGTTTGGGAACAATCTCTCTAGCTAATACTTTAGTCAGATATTCTGCACTTTCATCATTGTCAACAATGACACACCAAACTTTTTCTAGCTCTGCATTTTCTGCTGCTGCATAGATAAAGGAGTTGGCTACAACCACATACTCACCATTACTGACTTCCTTCACGATTACAGGAATCCAGTTTTTACCACCAGACTTTTTGAGGGTTTCAGAAACAACATCGACTAGGAATTGAGGGGCATCGGTGGGTTCTGGAACAGAAATCTCATGTAGCCACAAATACATTAATTGGATTGAGTTAGTCATTAGATGAAGTACTCCTTAGCTAAAGCTTGATAATATTCTCTGGCGGTTTTATTGGCATAGACAGCAGGAATATTGGAAAATCCTGCACTAGCGATCGCTGCAAAGCTCGGCATCGTAAATATATGCTTATCCTTTTTGGCTGGATGCCAATAGTAACGGGGATAGAAGTAGTGAGTTAAGTCAAACTTTTCTTCTTTTTTAGTCTTTTCAATTAACTTGTCAATCAACTGTATAGCAGCTTCCCGTTGGGGGTCAGTCATCCGTTCACCATTGAAAAAGACAGGTAGCACTTTAGGACTACCATTCTTGCGTTCTCGCCTAATCTGGGGAATTAACTGGGAAATGGCTTGGGCGGCATTTTTGATAGACAGAAAGTTATTGTGCTGAATCGGGGTAAATACCACATCAGCAGCATAGACAGCACTCTGGCTAAAGTATTGCCAATTGGGAGGGGCATCGATCAGGATGTAGTCGTATTTGTCGCGAAAATACTCATCAATCAATTTACCAAGCCGTTTTTTATCTACACTTCTGTGAATACCTGAATTGCTATCAGATTTAGCTAGGTCGTCATCAGCAGGTAATACGTCAAAACCAAACACTTGACCTTGCTTAGTTTTTAATCGAAACTCATGAACTGCTTGTCCTGGTTCGAGGCGGCGATCGTCTAAGCATTTGTATAAAGTTACTGGCTTAGCAGGACACTGCAAATATTGAGTGAGATCCCGTTGATTAGGGTCAAAGTCAATCACTAAAACCTTTTTGCCAAGTAAATTCAGAATACTGGCTAGATTGATGGTGGTGGTGGTTTTACCAACGCCTCCTTTGTTGTTATAAACCGCTACAACCAAAGCTTTTGATGGATTTTCGATCTTGTGCCGAATCAGGCTAACTGTTTTGTCTAAATTAGTCTCATCGGTTGCTAAGCATTCTGTGACAGGAAAAACTACCTTGCCATGTTTGCGAAATAGTTGCCAGTGCTTGCTATTCGTCATTAGTCCCCACTGTGCGCTATAGCAGTTCTGAGAGATTAGATAGCCGTGCAATTGCCTGACTGTCGAAAAGTATTGAGCAGACGGAGGCGCTAAATTTATATCTCTTCCCTTTAGTTCTAAGAGCAGATAGGGATTGGATTTAGTTTCCAGAAAAATGTCGCCTTCAACATTGTGTCTCGCGGCAAAATCGGCAGCTTTACCAGCAGGGCTAGTCTGAAACTGCGGAACTCTCTCCCGTTGATTAAATCCCAACGCATCAAATAACTGGGCTACTACAAAATTTGTAGTAACAACAGACTCTTGCGCTTCTGTTGGTAAATCTTTCCATGATTGAAGTAACGGTGATATCGTCATGTTTTAGTTGTGATAGTTGAACCTTCCTGAAGCCTTAAACTGATTAATCCAAATACTTGGCAACTGCCATCAACTCAGCGATCGCTCGAACTAACCGATCGCGCAAAGCATCGTCAAGCTTGGGATTTTGCAAAGCTACCTCTTGGATGGCGGCTAACCACTTGGCGATCGGGACATGGCTAACGGCGGCGCGTAGACCCATGTTGGTTAGGATTGCAAGGTAAAAGCCTTTGAAATCATCTGGGTCGCCGTAGTCATAGAAGCCGTTCATTAGCTCTAGTTTTTCGGGTGTGTAGGCTTCGTATTGATCGAAGGTGATTGGGGTGCGATCGAGTTGGGGTTGGGGAAGTGGTGGTTGGGGCATGGTGGTTTTCTACTAGAACGGGTTGAGGTATTGAGGGGGCGATCGCTATGGCTTTGATGAAAGAGAATGATAGTTACTTATCGCTTTGTCTCTATTAAGGATTTCGCGAGATATAAATACAAATTTCATCGATCCATAAGTCTGTCTTCCCCTACCTGTAAAATAGTCACCCTCAAGCATTTGACAATCTGGCGATAGTTTCAAATTTGCATTCCCTCTGTGAATAAACATCGTTTGAAGACTTTGAGCCATTGGCTCATTCATATACTCGTATTTAAGAGTTGAGTCAGAAGCATCCAAAGTATTTACTGAAGCCATAGTTGAATATGACTTAGAGGTTTCTGTCGCAATACGAACACTAATATTTGTCCAAGACTGATTAATAGATAAATAGATATCATCATATACATTATTATTGTATGAAGATTGAATAGAACCGACCCATGTGCCTTGTAGGTTAGGTATGTTTGAAAACCTAATTTTTTTGACTTGCCATGACCAAATAAATTCATCAAATAACTTATAAAAAATGCCATAGAACCCCATGACTGACGGTGCATCTATCCACCAAGGTATCTCTAGATTCAAAGCTTTTATGGAAAAGTTTAACAATAAAGCAAAAGCAACTGCTATAGCTGCTAACCATAATGGAATAATTTCTCTATCTTTAGAATTTGTCGCGTATGAGTGCATAGATATATCTCCATTAATTCCATAAATTTATTAATTGATGAACAAAGTTTTTGGCAGAATAAAAGTTCCACTGATCTGCTCCATTTCCAAATAGATATAATTGTTTATTTTGACAAATAAATTTTCTTGCATCTCCTGATTGAAAGTTTTGATATAGCCAAGCGACAGACTCCTGATAAGTTTCTTGAAAGAGTGGCTTAAACTTTCCGTCAGGTACATTATAGAGAAGACATTCAAGAAAATAAGAAGGGACAGATCCTTTAGTGATTAAACCTTGTCCTTCAAGAGAAAGCCTTGCATTTTTAAATAATCGAACAGTCGGCTTATACCTTTGATTAGTATCTCATATTACGCAGAAGTCTAAAAAGGTTTCAGGGAGTGCCATTCCAAGTAAGATTGCTGCAAAGCCTTGATATATAACTTGGATTTGAGAGCAAAATGATTTAGTTTAGAATTAAGTTTGAGAACCTCCAATTTCACA
>JADBWH010000075.1 GCA_020404105.1 Pseudanabaena sp. M53BS1SP1A06MG
CGGAACAAAACTCTGGTTTGGGTTTTAATTAAGTTGAGCTACTTACTTTAGACAGTTTGTATCTCTTTTATTATGCCTTTCTTTCCTTTTTTAGTCTAAACTTCATTCCAATTATATTGAGCGGTTTAACTGTACGATGCGGTCACGTGTCTCCCGATTAGTTCGTAAAACTCTCTCCTTCTCTAAAAAACTAGAAAATCACATTGCTGCTATCTAGTTCTTTATTCATCATTACAACTCATCCTTACTGGTTTAGGACTACCGCTGTTTCAAATAATACCTAAGGTTTCGACTTCGCTCAGCCAGCAATATACATTAGCTGAGCGAAGCCAAAGCCTCTTGTAAATTGTTAAAATTGCCATACTTTCTATGGACAAAAGCTCTAAGAGATCCCCTAGCACCCCCTTAAATAGGCGAAGAGAATTTTTCTTCTTCTCCCTTTTCGGGGGAATTGAGGGGGATATAGACAATCTTTGAATTGGAGAATTGGATCATGCATTACAGGACAAAGGTAGCTTTCAACATGCCTTCACCGGGATCGGGTTGGAGTTTGAAGCCTAATTTGCGACAAATGCTTTGCATCGGTTCATTGCTATTGAGGATATAGCCTACGATCGCTTCTAGATTTTGTTCCTTGCCAATTTCTAAAATACGGCGTAGTAGCTCAGTGCCTAGCCCCTGATGATGGTAACGATCGCTGACAATCAGTGCAAATTCGGCTTCATTCATGCCATGTGACTTACTTAGCCTTGCAACACCTAAAATCTCATGTTCGCAGGTTTCAGGATTTTTGTAATCGGCGGCTAAGACCATTTCGCGATCATAATCAATAAAACAGATGCGGGTCAAACGTTCATGGGCGATTCGCTTAGTTAATTTAACGGTATGAGCGTAACGCAAATAGACACTCTCTTCTGAGAGATTCTGATGGAACTGCACCATTAATGGCTCATCTTCAGGGCGAATCGGACGAATGGTAACGCGATCACCCTTACGTGATTGCCAACATTGCACATATTTGGTGGGATAGGGCGTAATTGCAGGAATTGGACGTTGCGCGATGTCATCATCCGTATGTAAGACAACTCTGGCATCAAGGGCAATCATCCCATCCTCCGAAACGAGCAAAGGGTTAATATCTACTTCTCGAATTTGGGGCTGCTCAACTACTAGCTGACTGAAGTTAACAAGTAATTGCTCAAGTTTTGCCAGATCGATCGCTTTGCGACCTCTGACTCCCTGCAAGGCTTCGTAAATGCGGGTTTGTTCCATCATCCGCTTTGCAAGGGTGGTATTGAGTGGTGGTAAAGCCAGCGCCCGATCTTTAAATACTTCTACCAACTGCCCCCCCATGCCAAACAGCATCACTTCCCCAAATTGTGGATCAAGGCTACTGCCGAGAATCAGTTCATAACCTTCCATTTTTACCATTGGCTGCACCGTGACACCCAAAAAGGCTTCGGGATCAATAGTGCGAACCTTGGCAGCGATCGCCATAAAAGCACGGGTAACTGCTGCTGCATCTTCAAGGTTCAACCGCACACCCCCCACATCGGTTTTATGGGTGATCTTTTCGGAATGCAGTTTGAGTACGACGGGATAGCCAAAGCGATCGGCAATTTCTACGGCTTCAATATCACTAGTGGCAATTTCGGTCGGTACTGTCGGAATGCCATAGGCGGCGAGCAAATTTTTCGATTCGTATTCAGTTAATAGATAGCGATCGCTTTTTGTGGCTTGGGTGAGAATGCGTTCAGCTAACTGGCGATCGGGTGCATGTAAATCCGAATCTACAGGCAAGGAAGGCGTTTCGTAGATTCCCTTCAGATTATAGGTATACCGCCACATATAGTTAAACAAGCGCACAGCCGTGTCAGGATAGGGAAATGTAGGAATATTCGCTTGATTGAGAATTTCAGTACCTGCGGCAATTTCCGCTCCCCCCATCCAACTCGATAAAATGGGTTTTCCTAATTTGCTATAAGACTTGAGTTTCTCAGCGGTTTGGGTGGGATTGGTCATCGCCTGTGGAGTCAAAATCACCAACATCGCGTCACTATTGGGATCATCAGCAACTACTTCAAGGGTTTGAGCATAGCGATCACTACTGGCATCGCCGAGAATATCAATGGGATTATGATGACTCCATTGTGCAGGTAAAAACTGATTTAATTTTTGGATCGTTTCTGGTGCGAGTTCCGACAATGTGCCTCCACCACTAATCAGCGCATCGGTAGCGATCGCCCCAGGACCTCCCGCATTGGTAACGATCGAGAGACGATTGCCCTTGGGTCTCGGTTGTTTTGCCAGAGTTTCCGCCATATCAAATAGATCCGATATGGTATGTACTCGCAATACCCCACAGCGCCGAAAAGCTGCATTTAAAACTTCATCACTACCAGTTAAAGCTCCCGTATGCGAAGCCGCCGCCTTTGCTGCTGCCTCCGTATGTCCGACTTTCAAGACAATAATCGGTTTATCCATGGCGACCTCACGGGCTGCTGAGAGAAAGGCATGAGCATTACCGATGGATTCCATATATAGAACGATGCTGTGGGTATGGGGATCATCACCAAGATATTCAATCAAATCGCCCCAACCCACATCCAGCATGGAACCAATGGAGACAAAGGCACTAAAGCCAACATTCTCACCTAAGCTCCAATCTAAAATCGAAGTACAAAGCGCTCCACTTTGACTGATGAACGCGACATTACCAGAACGGGCACTTGTACCTGCAAAAGTAGCATTTAGCCCTGCTAACGGATTCATTAAACCTAAGCAATTAGGACCAATAATTCGCATTCCTCCTTTACGCGCTTCAGCTAAAACTTCCTGTTCTAAAGCAGCACCCTGTTCGCCAATTTCTTTAAATCCTGCGGAAATAATAATTGCGCCCTTAACTCCTACTGCTACGCACTCACGAATTACCTGTGGAACAGTCGCCGCAGGTGTGGCAATTATGACAAGATCAACTATTTCAGGTACGCTTGCAATATCACGATAAGACTTAATTCCTAAGACACTATGCCGTTGGGGATTAACGGGAAAGACGGTTCCACCGAAAGGACTACGAATTAAATTCCACAATAATGTGCGTCCGACACTTCCTTCCCTTTCGCTTGCACCAATCACAGCAACGGAACGAGGGCGAAAAATACAATCAAGAGGATGACGCTGCTTTTTCCAAATATCATGGGCGGGATCGCTAGCACATACTTGATTTGTTAGAAATTTTTCCATACTAACCTCCTGATATGAGACACCAAGCTATGTGGTGTAGTAACTTCCAGATTAACTCTTTATCCAAAAGATAGCAGCAAAATTTAATCTAATTAAATCTAAGTAAGTAGCTCAACTTAATTAAAACCCAAACCAGAGTTTTATTTCGCCCGCTACGCGGGCGAAATAAAACTCCCGATTTTTAGTTTACTTAGGTCTAGCTACTTACATCTCTCTATAAGTAATACACTGGAATGACTTAACTAACAGCGATCGCAATTCCGATCGTGGCGATAACTAAGACAATCAATCCGATGATTTGAAACTTGAAGCTTTTGGGGTTGCTAGTATCTTCTTCAATATACATCTTAGGCATAACAGCGAAATTATTTAGAATGCCGCGATCATCAACGGTATAGCTTCTGACAGATCTTACTTCTTCGTTCGAACTATTAGAGGAGTCTTGAGGAATCTTCGCAGAGGAGTTATCGCTACTTAGTTTTGTATTATCAGAGGTCATTGTTTCCTTGAGTTCAATAGCATTCATTTTGGACTTACCTCCATGAATATTTTATTTTATATGCTATAATTATACCCCTTTATTTACTCCCTAGCATTAATACTTATTCCTTACTTCTACGTAAAAAACGTCAGTTCGGGTTAAGCTGGCGAATTTTTAAAAGCCCAAAAGTAAAAGCCTTACTAAGTAAGGCTTTTACTTTTGGGCTTTGAGAGAGGGTTTGCTTAGCAAACCCTCTCTCAAAACCCGTATAAAATTATCTAGAACTTACGTTAAAAAGATCTGCGAAAATTAAGTTTTTAAAATAACTCAGCGTAACTGGAACTATCTGCATTGTAAAAAATTAGCGATCGCTTGATTAAAAGCTTCAGGTTGCACTAAAAAAGTCCAATGATTCCCTAATATTTCACAAATTTGCAAATTGGAGAAATATTGCTGATAGGGGCGTAACTGCCATGTTTGGCGATTCAGTCCTTGCTTAGGTTTTACAAACAATGTAGGGATTTCAATGGACTTAGTTAAGCCTTCAACATCCATGATCTCATCAAAGATTAAATCACGAGCATGAACGGGAAATTTGCTATGCCATGTACCATCAGGTTTGGATTCGATACTGGATTGGAAGACTGTTTGCTGGAAATCTGACCATCCTTGATATTGCTTGAGGCTCCGTGCAATCGTTTCTACAGTTTCGTAATTTGGAAAGGTTCCGACTAACTTGAGAAATGGTAAGACACGGTACATCAATGGGAAGATCATCCTGACCCAACTCGGAAATTTACCCATAAAGAAGGGATCGACTAAAATCAGACTGCGAAAGCGATCGCTTTTCTGAGTAGCCCAAATCGTGACAGTTTTGGCACTCCATGAATGAGCCAGTACATGGGCGCTAGTGATTCCTAGATGTGACATTAAGGATTCTAAATCCGTAATAATACTTGCAAAGGAATAATCGGTAATGCCTTTGCTGCTCTCCCCATGTCCCCGCAGATCAGGGGCAATAATCCGATAGCAATCACCTGCCACATTGCCTAAATACTCTGATAAATTTGTCCACACCATCGCTGAATCTGCCATCCCATGGATTAGCAATAAAGCTTCTGAGCCATTACCGCTATCTAGGTAAGACAGTTCAAGATTAGGTAAATGGAGGTTATGTCGAGTGAGCATGGAATTTTAGAAGTTATTCAATAAAGAACCGATTTTTACAGGGTGGCAAAGCCACCCTGTAAAAATTGGTTCTTTATATTACTGCATGTTGATAATAGGCGGCACAGGCTCCTTCCGACGAAACCATCGGTGCGCCGAGGGGATGTTCAGGATTACAAGCTGTACCGAAACTAGAGCATTGATGGGGCTTGCGGATGCCTTGTAAAATTAAACCACTAATACATAGCGATGATTCTGGTACTTGTGAGGGAAAAGATGTTATGGAAAAGCGTTGCTGAGCGTCAAACCTGATATATTTCTCTTTAAGCTTCAGCCCACTGTCAGGAATGCTTTCTAAGCCACGCCATTGCCTTGCGGTGGGTTCAAAGATTTCTTGCATCATCGCGATCGCCTGTTGGTTACCCTCTTTTTTGACTGATCGCGTATATTGATTTTCCACTTCTGCTTTACCAGTTTCCAATTGCCTGATACATAGATAAATACCTTGTAAAATATCAATCGGTTCAAAACCTGTCACAACGATAGGGACTTGATATCGCTGGGCGATCGCCTCATATTCGCTGTAACCCATTACTGTGCAAACATGCCCAGCCGCCAAAAATCCCTGCATCGTATGCTCAGGGTTGCCCAGAATTGCCTCCATTGCAGGTGGTACAAGTACATGGGCACAAAGAACAGAGAAATTATCTAAGCCTAATTGGGCAGCTTGGGCGATCGCAAGAGCCGTAATCGGCGCAGTCGTTTCAAAGCCTACCGCAAAAAACACGACTTGTCTCTGAGGATCTTGTTGAGCGATTTTAACTGCATCAAGGGGGGAATAGACCATCCGTACCTCTGCCCCTGATGCCTTGGCGCTTAACAAATCGGTACTACTTCCAGGAACGCGCATCATATCGCCAAAGGAGCATAAGGTGACATTGGCTTGGGATGCGATCATAATTGCTTGGTTGATTAGATGCACAGGCGTAACACAGACGGGGCAACCAGGTCCATGAATGAGTGTGATTTCTGGGGGGAGCAGGCGATCAATTCCATATTTAACAATGGTATGGGTCTGACCGCCGCAAATTTCCATCAATGTCCAAGGACGAGTAGTAATGGCATTGATCGCTGAGGCATATTCATGGGCAAGTTGGCGATCGCGGTATTCGTCAATATATTTCATCGCAGTTGCTCTAGATTTTTTGCAAATCACGTAATGTTTGTGCGGCTTCGGCGGGATCAACGATGGAAATAGCCACCCCCGCATGAATAATTGCATAGTCCCCAATCTCTGCTTCTGGCAAATATGCAAGATTGACTTCTTTGACAACACCACTAAAACTCACTTTCCCCACTCGCATTAAGTCTTCTCCTTGAATGGAGAGGATTTTTGCTGGTACTGCTAAACACATAATTTTAAACTCCTTGATTTATAACCATTCAGAAAAGTGTGTCAATACTTTTTTGAATCAAAAAACACATCCACTTAAGAAGTTTCAAAAAACAAAATGGCTATGCCATTTTGTTTTTTTGTTTCGATTGAAGAATCGTGCTTTGCTCGATTCTTCAATCAGATATTTCTCGTAAGGCTGCCATAATTTGTCCTGCGGCAATTCCTCCATCATTGGGTGGAATATTTTGATGACAATAAACTTGAAATCCTGCTTGCGTTAATCTTTCGATTGCTCTTTCAGTTAAATATCGATTTTGAAAACAGCCTCCTGTTAACACAATCTGTTTTATCCCAAATTGCCTAGCGATCGCCACCATTACTGCCACTAAGGAATTATGGAATTTAGCCGCAATTATTGTGATCGCAGTTTGATTTTGGATATCTTCTAAGATAGATTGAATCAGGTTTGTCCAGTCAATTTCACCGTCATTCTTAACATCCATTCCATAAAAGTCATTAGTGGTAGCATCGCTTATTTGCTCTATGGCGATCGCTGCTTGCCCCTCAAAACTCGCAACCTGACAAATTCCTAACAGCGCAGCAACAGCATCAAATAATCTACCCATACTTGAAGTTTGTATGAGATTCCCTTGTTTAGCTAGCAGGGTTTTGTAGATGTTTAGTTCAAAGTTTGTGAAGGATTGTAAAGGATATACCTCTAAATCCCAAAGGTGATCGCCAAATATTTTCCAAAGTATACCCAAAGCCACCCGACGAGGCTCTTTTGCCGCTTTGTCACCACCTAGTATGGAAAACTGGCGTAAATGAGCAACTCTTGCAAATCCTGAATCGGTAATCTTTAGAAATTCTCCACCCCAGATCGTGCCATCGAGACCATAACCTGTGCCATCCCAAGCAATTCCCAAAACTGGCGCAAAAATCTGATTGTCTATCATGCCAGCAAGTACATGGGCGTAATGATGCTGCACAGGAATTAAAGGAATCTGCAAAGATTGGGATAAATGCTGTGCATATTGACTAGAGAGATAATCGGGATGAGCATCACAGGTGATCACTTCAGGTTGGAACTCATAAGCTGCACACAAGCCTTGAACAATTCGTTGAAAATGCTCAAAAGCCTTCTTCGTTTCTAAATCACCAATATGTTGACTGAGAATAATTGAGCTATTGATTGATAGAGCGATCGCATTTTTTAAATGTCCGCCTAAAGCTAAAATCCTCTTATTCCCCTCTCCCACTGGAATAGGGGCTAGGGGTGAGGGTGCATAACCTCTTGCTCTCCGCAAAATCACAGGGTGATCGCCAATCATCCTCACCACTGAATCATCCACAGGCTGAGCAATATCACGATTGTGAACTAAAAATAAATCCGCAATATTTCCTAAACAGGCGATCGCCTCTTGATTGTCAATGCAAATTGGCTCATCGGAAAGGTTGCCACTTGTCGCCACAATGGGCGATTGCAATTCTGCCATTAGCAAATGATGAAGCGGTGTATAGGGCAGCATGACCCCGATGTAATCATTGTTAGAGACAAGGGGCTTAATTCCCTTGTTAAATTTTTGTAAAAGCACAATCGGTGCTTCCGTTGATTTTAATAACTGTGCTTCTAGATCTGATACTTGGCAATCTTGGTGAATACTTGCCAAATTGGGATACATCAAAGCCAAAGGTTTATGGGGACGATGTTTGCGCGATCGCAGTTTGGAGATCGCTGCTGCATGATTTGCATCCACCACCAACTGAAATCCACCTAAACCCTTAATTGCTAAAATTTTACCCTCTCTAATGCCTTGGACAGTTTCTAATAGAGACTGTTCACCGATGGCTAAGACTCGACCATCGCGATCCCAAAGTTCTAAATGAGGTCCACACTGCGGACAGGCATTGGGCTGAGCATGGAAGCGCCGATCTAGGGGCTGATCGTATTCCGCTTGGCAATCAGCACACATTTGGAATTTGTGCATTGTTGTATTGTGACGATCGTATGGCACGGATCTGATAATGCTGTAGCGAGTGCCGCAGTTAGTACAGTTAGTAAATGGATAGCGATATCGCCGATTTTTCGGGTTAAATATATCTCGTAAACAATCATCACAGGTTGCCAGATCAGGCAGAATTACTGCGGTTTTAGTGGATGTATTATCCGTTGATTCATGAATCTCAAAAGTCTGATAATGAACAGGTTTGCACCATTCCTGAGTGATTTGCTGAATTTGCGATCGCGCAGGTTTTTCTGATTGCAATCGTTCGATAAATAAATCTAATTGTTGTTGATTGCCTTCAACTGCGATCGCTACACCTTGAGCATTATTATTCACCCATCCTTTAAGCTCTAATTCCTTCGCAAGGCGATAGACAAAAGGACGAAATCCAATACCTTGCACTGAGCCAGATATATGCAAATTTAAGCATTTGATCAGAAGATTATTTTGTGAGTCCATTGCTTGAATTAATTGGGCTTCATTCGTAATGTGACCACATTCTTAAAATCTCGACAGTGTTAGTCTCTTTGACTACACGATAGACTAGGCGATGTTTAATATTGATACGACGCGAGTAAAGACCTTGCAGATTACCGACGAGCTTTTCATAGGGTGGGGGATTTAGAAAAGGATTTTCTTTTAGAACTGCAACAAGTTCTTTCGCTTTATCAAAAAGTCCGATACTTTTTAGTTTGTTTAGATCTTCCTGAGCTTTTTTACTAAGAATAACTTCCCACATTTTTATAAGCCTAGATCCTGAGCATTAACCCATTCGTTTCTAGGACTAGACATGACTTCATTAAGTGAATCAATATATCCATGTATGGAGTTAAGATAAATAGTCTCTTCGATCGCTGCCCAATCCTCTTTAGAAATCATAACCACATCATTTTCTGTACCTTTAATCAGTACTGGCTTATGATTTTCGGTAACTTGGTTGATGAGGGTATCAAAGTTGGCAGTGGCTTCTTGAAGTAGTAGGCAATCCATTTTGATTTTTATTGTAATTTCTTGATTTGATTATACAGTAAGAGATTTTTGTAATGATTGCTCAATGAATTGACACCAATCTTGCATCCCTAATCCTGTTTTCGCAGAAACCTCTAAGATCTTAGCCTGTGGCGCAATTTGATGAATATTATGCAAAGCTAGCTCTCGGTTAAATTCTACTACTTCCGCGAGATCGATTTTGCTGATGAGAACAATATCCGCAGTCTTGAACATTACGGGATATTTGAGAGGCTTATCTTCGCCTTCGGTGACAGAAAATACCACCACTCGCAGATTCTCACCGAGGTCGTAAGCCGCAGGACAGACGAGATTACCAACATTCTCGATCGCTAATAATTGCACACCATCAAGGAGCATTTGCTGCAAGGCTTTAGCAATCATTTCTGCTTCGAGATGACACACCGAACCTGTGGTAATTTGAATGACCTCTGCGCCCGATCGCCTTAATCTTTGAGCATCATTATCGGTTGCGAGATCGCCAACGATAATCGCTGATTTGAGGCGATCGTGCAATTCCGTCATCGTGCGTTCTAATAGCGCCGTTTTGCCTGCCCCTGGGGAAGATAACACATTTAAAACACTGATGCCCTTTGCCATGAAGTAGCCACGATTTCGCTCGGCAAGGCGATCATTTTGCGACAGAATTGATTGACTAACGGAAATCGTGCGGCGATCGCTATCTACAGTATTATGCTCATGATGATGGTGATGTTCGTGATCATGAGCATGATCATGGGTATGAGGATGATCGTGATCATGCGAATGATCATGAGCGTAAATCTTGACCATACCTTCAGGAATATTACTACAGCCACAATCTTGACACATCTCAGGAAACCTCTAAAGAGACTAGTTGTAATTCTCGACCTTGGCGAATTTCATGGGTCAACCGTTCGCATCGGGGACAAACATAAACCCAATCATGGGGCGTAAATTCCGCATGGCATTGGGGACAGTAACAGACAGCCTTGACCCATTCTATTTCTAACTTCGCATCTGAGGCGATCGTTCCCTCAATGCATGAGTCAAACGCAAATTGTAGCGCCTCGGGAACAACACCTGAAATTGCCCCTATCCGCAAATTTAGCTGATGGATTTGGTTTGCGCCTTGGGATTCAGCTTGCTCAAAGGCAAGGTCTAGCATTGATTGGATGATACTAACTTCGTGCATAGTTTTTGAAGAAAATCTGCGGCTTGTTCAATGCTTTTGCGGGTCACGGCAGAGACTTGCTCTCCAAATTCCCAATTTACCGCAGGCAGTAACAGTGAATAGGCTACAGGCACTTCGCCATAAACCTGTTTTGCTAATAGAAGTAGCGATCGCGGATCGGAGAGATGTCCAAGCTCGGTTATTGGAGCAGCATTGAGTTGCTTGGACACATCAATTTTTTGAACTTGCAGTACGGGGCTTGATTTTTTGCGCTTGATTGCCGACCCATTGCCACCAACCCAAGCATCAATAAAGATCGCTAACTCCGACTGGGCGATCGGTTCTGCGAGTTCGGGGGTAAGTTGATGCACGGTCAGCGATCGCACATAGGGCAAGTCCCAGCTAGCGACAATATCAGACACTCGACACCCTGCCCCGTCATCACTTCTGAGGGAATTTCCATAACCAATCACCAGAATTGAGCCAAAATTAGAAGTAGCCAATTTTTTAATTTTATTATTCAAAAGAGAATATATTTATTCTCTCTTTATAGATCGGCAATCAGTTAGTTTCTTTCAGAGAAATTAATAAATAAATCCAGTATCAAGGCTATTTATTAACACTTAGAAACATCTAGAAATATAAGTTAATCTAGTGAATAGAGCAATGCAAAACACTATATAATCTCTATCAATCAAAATCTTTGTGAAAGAGAAGATAAGAGGCGTATAAATTATGTATGGTAAGCAAACACTGAGTACTCGCAACATCGCTCTAGTTGGGGCTTATCTGAGTGGTAAAACTACACTTTTAGAAAGTTTTTTATTTGTTACAGGTGCAATCTCACGAAAGGGGAAAGTAACTGATAAAAATACGGTGGGTGATAGTGCTACTGAAGCTCGCGATCGCTCTATGAGCGTGGAAATCAATTGTGCTAGTACTGAATATGAAGGAATCCGCTTTAACTTTCTCGATTGTCCAGGTTCCGTAGAATTTCTGCAAGAAACCTATCATGCCCTGATGGGTGTAGATATGGTGATTGTGGTCTGTGAACCGAATAGCGATCGCGTGAATACCCTTGCCCCCCTACTCAAGTTTTTAGATGATTGGGAAATTCCCCATGTCATTTTTGTGAACAAGATGGATCGCGCTGGCTCTGGGGAAGTTGCCCATGCTCAAGCTTTCCGCACGCTCATGCAGGCTCTGAGGACAGTCTCCAATCGTCCAATCGTCGCGCAGCAATACCCCATCAGCACAGGCTCAGACTTAACTGGCTTTATCGATCTCGTCACTGAGCAGGGCTATCAATATCGTCCTAATTCTGCACCACAGGCGATCGCTTTATCCGATGAGCTAGCCTCACAGGAAAAAGTGGAACGGGAGGAAATGCTGGAAGCGATCGCTAATTTCGATGATCATCTCCTCGAGGAATTGCTCGAAGAAATTAATCCACCTCAAGAGGAAGTCATCGAAGATCTACAAAAGGAATTGAGCGCTGACCAAATTGTACCTGTCTTCTTTGGAGTTGCCGACCAAGACTACGGTGTACGCCCCTTGCTCAAGGCTCTACTCAATGAAGCCCCTCAACCTGAAGCCACTATTGCCCATCGTCCGCAATTGGTAAATGCGAATCAGTCCACCGACGCAACTGTCGCTCAAGTTCTCAAAACCTATTACACCCTCCAAGGCGGTAAACTCTCGCTCATCCGTTTATGGCTCGGCAAACTCACCGATGGCACTGTGCTGAATGGTGTGCGAATTGGCGGCTTGTATCGGCTCACAGGTGGGCAGCAACAACCGATTTCTGAGGCAGCGGCAGGGGATATTGTCGCGATCGCCAGAATGGAAGGCGTTAAAACAGGTGACACCTTAACTAATGCCCAAACTAGTATTGAACCCTTAGCGATCGCGCCATCCTTAGAGCCAGTATTTGCTTGGGCGATCGCACCTGAAAAGCGTAACGATGAAGTCAAACTCAGTAGCGTTCTCAATAAGCTCTGTGAAGAAGATCCTGCGCTACGTTGGGAACAACATCATGAAACCCATGAAGTAGTGTTGTGGGGACAGGGCGAAATCCATTTGCAAGTGGCACTGGATCGGATGCGCCGTAAGTACAATCTACCAATGACTAAAAATATTCCACAGGTTCTCTACAAAGAAACAATTCGTAAAGCCACCAATTCCCACGGACGCTATAAGCACCAATCAGGTGGGCATGGACAGTTTGGCGATGTCTATCTGAACATTCAACCCCTGACTCGTGGCGAAGGCTTTAAGTTTACGGAAACCATTGTGGGCGGGGTTGTGCCAAAGCAATATATTCCGGGAGTAGAAACAGGTGTGCGCGAATATTTGACTAAAGGAGCCTTAGGATTTCCCGTAGTCGATATTGTCGTCACCCTCACCAACGGTTCCTATCATTCCGTTGACAGTTCTGAACAGGCTTTTAAACAGGCGGCAAGACTAGCAATGCAGGAAGGGATTCCTCAATGTGAACCAGTTTTGCTAGAACCGATCAATCTAGTGGAAATTTCGATTCCCAAAGAATATACCTCTAGCATTTTGCGCTTGGTCAGTGGTAGACGTGGACAGATTCTCGGCTACGAAGCAAAAGAAGGCTGGCAGCGCTGGGATCATGTCTCGGCATATATTCCTGAAGTAGAGATGCAGAGTTTAATCTTAGAACTGCGATCGCTAACGATGGGAGTAGGCTTTTTCAGCAAAACCTTTGATCGCTTGCAAGAAGTCCCTGAGAAATTAACCAATCAAGTTATTTCATCAGTTCGAGAAACTTAAACTTAGCTCTATTTCAACAAGTTATGAGAGCAATCAATTTTTTCAAATTAGAGAGATTAATGGCTTGGTCGCGTTGATGTAAAGGAAGCGATCATTTGTTAATGCTTTTGGCGATCGCAATCTTGTAGTTCGGACGATAGCGGGTGCCATAGAGCATCAGTTTTTCGTGCATGGCGAGGGCATTGGCGATCGTGCTGAAGTTTGGAGTACAATCAAACCTATATTGAACTTATGCTCCTTACTTTTTCGCTATTGAGTAAAATTATGGCAAAGCTAACAGTTGACTTAGCAACTTCAGCAGATGTTTTGGGAACTACGCCCGATCGCTTTTTGGCATGGTTAAAACGCGAAGATTCGCATGGTTTACTGTATTTCAACGATACGCCACAGATATCAATTTTCACTCTGGCAAAGATTCTGGATACTACGCCTAGAGAGTTGGTTGATTTTTTAGAAGAAACTGATTTAGAAGATCGTTTAGATTTGCAAGATGCTCTAGAGGCGATCTCTGAGTCAGAGAGATTAGGGGAGCAGCCAATTACTTGGGAGTCAGTGGTGGGAGAGTTAGTTTAGATGTCCTATGAAGTGCAAATATTGCCAAAAGCGCATGGTGATCGCTTGTCTGGATATCGTATAATTTTAATAACTTAGGTAAAATACTATGCTTAATTAGAGGATGAAAAACTTGACCATATCAGACTATTGATCTACTTTGTCATAATTCAAGTCAATGAAACCTACATCAAAAGATCCTTTTGAACATTACTTTTACGAACGTGCACAGCTAGCAGATGATCTAGCCACTTCAGGAGCCTATGGCGATGCGTATATACTAGCTACATCCTCTCTTGATGCTCTTGCAGAAATTTGGGTTACTGACTTTCCTGATATTAAGAAAAATCTTGATAAAGAATTTGGTGGTAGTATTCCATCTTCTATTAGATTAACCAGATTTCTAAAGGAATTTGCCTCAAGCGATCCAGACGTTAAAAAAGTTGCTGTTTTATGCTTTGCTGAGGATTGGAAGCATTACCGTCCACAAGACGCTCACGTAGCCAATCAACTCATCAATAGAAGGTTAAGTGACAATACCAACGAGTTGCTTAGATCACATATATTACCAGATTCAAATTTAGACATATCGCGTGAAGAACTTTCTAAGGAATGTCCAGAAATTGCATCTCAACCGCCTCTTTTTGCTCTAGCAGAAGAGTATGAATATGGAGCGCTTATTTACACTTTTTATCGCTGCCCATTAGTTCATAGTGCCACTGGCTCAAGGCGTACACATGGATTTGCACGAGGGGAGCAAAGTATGTACTATTGGTCTTATTATGAGGATAACAGAACTACCATCGGCTTTGGCAATAATCTTGTCACACGGTGGTTACGTCATGCAGTTAGTGGTTATGTTCAAAGTTGTGAGGAATTAGGACTTGTTCCTGCCAATAATTTTGATGCTGGAAGTAATCATGAAAAAAAGTTTGAGAAAAAATGGACTCGATTCTAAAGCAAACAAATAATTAGTTAAGATGATCGCTGTTTGATGTAGAGAAGTAGGTGATCGGGTTTTGTGGATGGTGAGGGGCGTGTTTTATATAGGAAATAGGCGATGTTCAACGTTTGTTTCTATCGCCATGAGTTAGCGTTTGAGGTTCGCCCAGTATCAAGGTAAGGCAATCACCCAACGTACTTGAATTGGCGGTCTATTTCAAAGATATACCACAGATTTCTATTTTTTTAGAAGCAAGATAGGATAACTTATATGTCTATTAACTTAATTAATCTAGTTGGTTTTATCGATGAGCAGGCACTTATCCAAATTCACGATGAAGGAATACCAATTTATATAATGACCATGAGGCTTTTGGATGAAAGCCATAAAGATCAGTCCTGTTTTGATTGTATTGAACTGGAAATTTTCGCTAGAGATGTTGAGTTTAATCCAGAATTCACAAAAAACGTAGACTTATTCGCGATAACTGGAACTCTCAAAATAGTATCAATCTATGATTCCATAACAAATATTTTATTAGAAGAAAAACCTGTAGTTATAGTTAGTGAAATCAATTTAATTGGAATTAATCGCGTCAATAAACACTTCAACACCCATTATGAACCGATAGAGGACAGACAGCTATATGATTCAGAATCTTATGATTTTAGTGAGGAAGATCAATTTTTAGATGATAGTGCTTTTGAATACTTAGATTACGGCTACATTGGAGACATGAGTTCTGACTATGCACCTAGGCTATGGCGTGCAAATCAAAGCATAAATGAAATCATTTCGACAGTTGAGCGTGAACATTCTTATTCTAATGATTGGTACGATGATGATGACATGATGTTTGTTTACGAGGAAAATTGTCCTTTTGATGAAGATAATGAGGAATTTGATGATCGTTTTCATGATGAAGTGATTAGCTTCTTAAGGGGGCAAGAAGAAGCGGATGCAGCAATTGATAAAGCAGGAGATCCTGTAACTCCCCCAGAAATCCTAGTGGATCTGTCTAAATATGAAGCATTATCTCCATTGGTTGCTGGTAATCCTAATACTCCAACTGAAATTTTATTTCAATTATACGAAGATGATCGCAATCATAAGCATCTTTCTTGCAACCCCAAAACTCCGCAAGAATTATTAGCTCAACTATCTATAAGTTCTAATCAAGAAGTTCGTTTTCGGGTTGCTTACAACCAAAATACTCCAGTAAATACCCTGATTGAATTATCCAAAGATGAGGATGATTTTGTTCGTTCTTGCGTAGCCGAAAATCCAAATACTCCAATGGATGTATTATTACAACTCTGCGAAGACAAAAGTGCAGATAATCATGAGACTTTGCTAGCTATATCAAAAATCGCAAGTATTCCCGCAAATATTAGACTAGACGCAGAAAAAGCTCTGAAGGATATTGAAGCAGGCTTGACAATTGTTAAAGCAAGATCTGTAGATGTAGACATTCTCTTTGAACGCTTGCGACTAGTTCGCAAAAATTTGGCAGATAAGATGGAAGTTCCGCCCTATGTAATTTTTAGTAATGATACGCTCAATCAAATAGCAGAACAACAGCCAACAACGCACAGTGACTTTTCTAATATTTCAGGAATCAATCAAACTAAAATAGAAAAGTATGCTGATGATTTTATTAGTATTATCTTAGAACATCAGAAAATATATCTACAAACCGAAATCACCGAGATAGTTACATCGAAATTATCTAACCTCACACCTCACAGCGCCACCTTTGAAATGTATACAAACGGTTTAGAAGTGGATGAGATTGCTCAAAAACTTGGCTTAAAGTCAACAACAATTTGGACACATTTATTGGAAATACTAGAAGCGGGCTATTCAATCAATATTGATCGCCTTGTACCGTCTAAGCATCAAAATGTAATCTATGAGGCATTAGAAATGATTGGCTCAGATTCTTTGCGAACTTTATTTGAGCATCTTCGCGAAGAATATACCTATGATGAAATTAAAATTGTAAGGGCAGTCTGGCAAAACCAAAGAATACCATTCTAGTGATCGCTGTTTGGTTTGAGGGCAAAGGCGATCAGGCTTGTGGGTTTTGAGGGTGCGATCGTTGTTTGATGTTGAGATGTAGGCGATCGGGTTTGTGGTGGTGAGGGGCGATCGCTGTTTGATGTGGGGAATAGGCGATCGGGTTTTGTGGGAGATGAGGGGCGATCGCTGTTTGATTTGGGAAATAGGCGATCACGTTTATGGGTGGTGATTGGCGATCATTGTTTGATTTGGGAAATAGGCGATCACGTTTATGGGTGGTGAGGGGCGATCGCTATTTGATTTGAGGAAATAGGCGATCACGTTTATGGGTGGTGAGGGGCGATCGATATTTGATTTGAGAAATAGGCGATCGGGTTTATGGGTGTTGAGGAGGACGATCACTGTTTGATTTGAGATTTAGGCGATCGGGTTTTGTGGGGGGCGATCGCTGTTTAATGTGGGGAAAAGGCGATCGGTTTTTGTGGGTGTTGAGGGTGCGATCGCTGTTTGATGTGGAAAAAGGCGATCGGGTTTTGTGGGTAGTGAGGGGCGATCGTTGTTTGAGTTGAGGGAATAGGCGATCGGGTTTTTGAGTGATTAGGGGCGATCGTTGTTTGATGTGGGAAATAGGCGATCGGGTTTATGGGAAAAACTTGTAAATATCTTTACGATGCAAAAATCTGACAAAGATTATTTCATTTTCAAAAACTTCTATCCCTAACCTGTAATCACCCAAACGAATACGATAGAAACTTTCATATCCCTGCATCTTTTTTAGATTATTGATTTCCCCCAAAGATTCAGACTGCTTACAGGTCAAAATTATTTGTTTCAACCTTGTTAATAGATTGCGATCCTTGACTAACTTCAAATCCTTCTCAAACCTAGACTCAAACTTAACATTCATGCAACATCACCATCAAGAATAGTAAAGATCGTCTCTTCAGAAACAAACTCATTTTTTCTACCCTCTGCGATCGCATTAGCTAAACCAACCTCTTCCAAAGCATCTCGAAATATTTCTGCAAAAAGCTCTTTTCTTGTCCTAATCAAATCAATCAAGACTTCAGTTAGCATTTCTCTAGTCTTTTCATCATTAAGGAATACTTGCATATTTAATCTCTAAATCATAAAACAAGTCTACATTTCCTAATTCTAACTCAAATGAAGCCAGACAAGTATAGGCGATCAGGTTTATGGGTGGAGAGGGGCGATCGCTGTTTGATGCGGGAAATAGGCGATCGGGGTTGTGGCTGGTGAAGGGGCGATCGCTGTTTGATTTGAGGGAATAGGCGATCGGGTTTTGTGGGTGATGAGGGGCGATCGCGCTCAATTATTCACACCTTACCCTGTCTTGCATAAGCATCCACAAGATTGGAAATCATCTCTTGATATGAAGAATTACGACGTTTAGCCTCGCGCTTAAAAAACTCAATACTTTCTTGAGTAAATTCCATCGTAACAGTTACCGTTTTTTGCCTTGGAACTAACTGATTCACTGGAGGCAAAAAATCTTTGACAATAGTGACATTACCAATTGGTTCAGCAGGATCAGGAATTGTGTTGTTCATAAAACTTCCTCCATTTACGCCATTGAGCAGCCCCAAATATCCGAATCACTCCATCTCGATAAGTAAAACGTACTGTCAATACAAGATCATCCACTTTTCCGATACAAAACCAACGTTCCTCTAACTCACTATGTTCCGAATCATGAACAATCAAACGGTCTGGATCGAAAAAAGCATATTGAGCAGTTTCAAAATCTAAGCCATGCTTTGCCTTGTTATCAGCCTCTTTTTGCTCATCCCACTCGAAAGTGGTACTCATATCATATAAACCATAAGCATTTTAATCGACAATTTACAACTGCTTGGAGACATTTAAATTTTACAACCACTTTTAGCTTTTTGGTGTGACATCGCTGTTTGATGTGGACATAGGGGATTGGGTTTTATGGGTGGTGAAGGGGCGATCGTTTGTTGATGTTGAGATTTAGGAGATCGGGCTTTGTGGGTGGTGAGGGGCGATCGCTGTTTGAAGTGGGGAATAGGCGATCACGTTTATGGGTGGTGATTGGCGATCATTGTTTGATCTTTATGTAGGTGCGATTCAACTTAAAATTACTAATATCGACTCAGATGGATTGCTGTCTAGCAAATAAATTTGTTCCTTATGTTTAGTGATTAGTGCTACCAAAATATCACGATTACAATTGCCAATTCTCAACCAGACAAGCTTCGGCGGATGCCCATAAAGCAAACTCCGTTGATAAAAATCTGAATCCTTGGAAACTATTGTAAATCCATTGTTTCGAGCATACTCCCAAACATCTTCATCGGGAAATCCCTTCAATCCGCAATCACGAACATGCATACTATCTGGAAAATCTACAGATAATATACGCGGCAACTTTGGAGATAAATTCTCATCAAACAGCAGCTTCATAGGGAACAACTGTTAAACGGCGATCACGATCGGCAGCAAACGCAAAACAAGCCTGTATATCCGCAAGAGTTAAATCAGGAAAATCATCTAATACTTCGTCAACAGTCATCCCACCGCCTAGATAGTCAAACACATCTGATACTGCAATGCGTGTATTAACTATACATGGCTTACCACTACGAATATTCGGACTGATGCATATGCGATCACGATATTTTTTCATAACCAAGATTTGCACATAACTAATTTCATAATAACAGCGTCCTTACAAGAATTTAGAGATTGAGGTGCGATCGCTGTTTGATGTGGGGAATAGGCGATCGGGTATTGGGTTTTGAGGGTGCGATCGCTGTTTGATGTGGGGAATAGGCGATCGGGTTTTGTGGGAGATGAGGGGCGATCGCTATTTGATTTGAGGGAATAGGAGATCGGGGTTTATGGGAGATGAGGGGCGATCGCTATGCAAATCCTATGATTTACAAATAGCTTTAAGAACTTTAAGAATCTGTATAGAAGGCTCAGATTCGATCAACGATAGAGAAGGAAATAGCTGATAGCTTGGTGATTCTCCTGCAAAGATGCGGATAAACTGAAAATGCAAACCATTTGTTGCTAAACCCCAAACTGAAGACTGAGACTGCAAAGACTCATGAGCATAAGTTAATAATTGCGGAATCCCTGTAAAAGGTTCAATCCCTGCTCTCTTTGCTTCAACTATCAGCACCCAAAGCTTGGTTAAATTTGGAACTCCAGATTTTTTAACTGCCAAAATATCATATCTACCTGTAATGCTAGTATCCGCTTCGAGAATGTCAATACGCTGAATGTTTTCTTCTAAAAGTAACTCGATCGCTTGATTATAGTAACCTGTCAAATTCATTAGAGGTGCAAGCGCAAGAAACTTAATTTGCCCTTCGGAAACTCTACCTGATAGAAGGTATCGACGAAAATTAGTACAAATCTCAGTTAGTTCTGTTTGCTCAAAATCAGAAATAGATTCTAGATCAAGATAATCAGAAAAAATACCCATCTCTCCAGACTCGTGAAAGCCTAACAGATGATGTACATCTTCAAAATTTAAATTTTTCGCGGCCAGTGTAACCATCTTGACCTCTTTAAAATTAGCAATATTTTCTATCTTAACATCTGAACAATTGCATTGAATCTTAGTAAATGGCGATCACTGTTTCATTTGAGGGAATAGGCGATCGGGTTTGTGTGTGTGAGGTGCGATCGCTGTTTGATGTGGGGAAATAGGCGATCAGGTTTTGGGTGGTGAGGAACGATCGCTGTTTGATGAGGGAATAGGTGATCGGGTTTATGGAAAAAACTTGTAAATATCTTTACGATGCAAAAGAGAGTGTAAATTAAAGTGTGTAAAGTCTGGGATATATATAGAGAGATGATCATGACACACAATTACCAACAATAAAACCGATGAATATCCGCAAAGAATTGCTAGATGAATTACTGCAAGAATGTAAAACACCACCCGACCTATTCGGAGAAGGAGGAATTCTGAAACGCATTGGTAGAGAGAGCCTTAGAAACAGAACTATCAACCCATCTAGGCTAC
>JADBWH010000076.1 GCA_020404105.1 Pseudanabaena sp. M53BS1SP1A06MG
ACAAGCCAAAACTGCTCAAACTGCGGTAAGCAAGTTGTCAAAACATTGAGTCAGCGTACTCATCACTGTGGGCCTTGTGGCACTGTATTAGACCGTGACCACAATGCGGCTCTGAATATCTTAGCTATTGGTCTAAATAGGGTAGGGCATACCCAAATTCACGCCTGTGGAGAGTTCGACCTCTGCCAATTAGATGCAAGTCTATCTGGCAAGTTGTCTCGCTGAATCAGGAATCCCCGTCACTTCAGTGCGGGGAGTGTCAACCATCACCACTCCTTACACACACTAATCCTATGAATTACCATCTTGATAAATCATCAAAATTGCGACCTGTTGGCGGCTTATTCGTCGCGATCGCCCTAACTTTACCTTGGGGCGCGTTACCCAGTTCTGCCCAAATTATCCCTATAGAAACTAAGCCTAGTAAGACTACTTCGCCTGCACCCAGTAATCTACCCGCGTCAAAACTCCCATCAGATAAACCCAGCGATAAAGTAGCAAATCCTAGCGACAACAAAAACGCTAGATTTAGCTGTCAAATGCGCGATGGAAAATATATCGTTGTCTACCAACCTAAAAGCCAACCACAAAAATATTTTCCTTGGGCCGTACCTAGCGCAATGGGAGATAGCTGGTCGCCTGAGCGTCGTTGTAATGAAATTAGTCGCCGCCTTGAGTCCTATCGTCCCGATGGTTTGCTAGAAATGCGAACTGGTACTGAAAATGGCTACAACATCATTTGTGCCACAACTGATAAAAATCCTGCTTGTCGCATTGTCTTAACAGTGCCCAATGGTCAAGACCCGATCGCTACTCGCGATAAGGTCTTTGGTAATCTCATCACTGCTGATAGTGGGCAAGCCACCACTGCTGTAAATACTTACAGTGCTCGTAGTGGAACGCTTACCCTATCTGGTTTCGGTAAAGTTGGAGGACCAGGAGGGTTTATTGGGATAGTCCCTAGTAACTTACCTCGTGGGGTAGTTGGTCGTCCACTCGTTAAAGGTAATGGATTGTATCTAAAGCCCTACCTCGATCCTAGTGATGGTGGTACTGGTTCCTAGTTTAAGAACTAGCAATTTCACAGACGGCACAAGACTAAATATTGATAATTTCTGTTACATCAACAAGGGGCGCAAAGCGCCCCTTGTTGATGGTTTAGGACTTACGCAAACCGAACGAATTTATTAGGCTTGAGGTAGATGTGGTGCGGGCGAAGCCCGCACCACATCTACCCAATGCGTAAGTCCTATGTTTGTTATTTAAGCTTCGTTCAAAGCAGCAATACCAGGGAGGATTTTGCCTTCGAGCAATTCTAAGCTTGCACCACCACCAGTAGAGATGTGGCTCATCTTTTCAGCAACGCCAACCTTCTCAACTGCGGCTACAGAGTCACCACCACCGATGATCGTGATTGTGCCTTTGCCAGTCAAGTCAGCAAGGGTGTGGGCGATCGCTTCCGTACCAACAGCAAACTTATCAAATTCAAATACACCCATAGGACCATTCCATATTACGGATTTGCAATCTGCAAGCGCTTCTTGGAATACCTTAACGGAGTCAGGTCCAATATCCAAGCCCATCCAACCATCGGGAATAGCGTTAATGCTAACGGTTTGAGAATTAGCATCTGGTTTGAAGTTGTCGGCAACTACTACATCGGTAGGTAGCAAGAACTTTACACCACGTTCTGCGGCTTTCTTTTCGAGAGCGCGAGCGAGATCGAGCTTATCTTCTTCAACGAGGGACTTACCAACGCTTAATCCACGAGCCTTGTAGAAAGTGAAGATCATGCCGCCACCGATTAGAAGTACATCGACCTTATCAAGTAAGGTTTCGATAACGCCGATCTTGCTGGAAACTTTGGAACCACCAACGATCGCGGCGAGAGGGCGCTGAGGATTGTCGATCGCGCCACTGAGGTATTGCAATTCCTTGTCGAGCAAGAAGCCTGCAACTGATGTGCTGATATACTTGGTTACGCCTTCAGTTGAAGCATGGGCTCGGTGAGCAGTTCCAAAAGCATCATTTACATAGATATCAGCCAAGGAAGCCAACTTTTTAGCAAATTCAGGATCGTTCTTTTCTTCTTCAGGATAGAAGCGAACATTTTCTAGCAAAGCTACATCACCATTTTTGAGGGCATTAACTTGAGCTGCAACCTCATCACCGATAGAATCATCGGTTTTGACTACAGGCTTACCGATCAATTCTGACAAACGCACAGCAACAGAATTTAAACGAAGCCCTTCGGTAATACCTTTGGGTCTACCGAAGTGACTGGTGAGAATTACGCGAGCCCCAGCATCAGTTAAATAATTAATTGTTGGCAAAGCTGCGCGAATACGAGTATCATCTGTAATTTTGCCAGTTTCATCTTGAGGAACGTTGAAATCGACTCTGACTAATACTTTTTTGCCAGATAGATCAGCCGCAGTCAAGTTTGTTAGATTCTTTTTTGCCATAAAAATTTAAGTTTTGAGTATATAAAGTTGTTTTTTTTACAAAGTTTTAATAATTTTACACAAATCTGTCCACTTCAAACTCATGAGTAAAAATACTTATTCCTAGATAGGGGATTATTTGATGACTGCTTGAGCCAGTTCGCGGGTTAAGTTTGAAAATTTTATAATCCCAGATAGTTAAAAGCTTTGCTAAATTGGGCTTTTAATTATCTGAGAGAGTTTTTGCATGGTAAAACCTCTCTCAAAGCATGTTTTAAATGAAAGTGTGTTGAGATTTTGGTAGTACAGAAAATTCAAAAAAATGATGATTCAGGATGCTTTCAAAAAATTTTCTGGGTTTTAAGTTCAGAGCCAAGAGTTGTATCCTGAACTCGCGTTACCTAGAAATGATCTCTTGTAATGTTTTAATTAATTCTTGCTCCCGATATGGCTTACTAAAATAAGCATTAGCACCAAGTTCTAATGCGAGCTTTTGATCATTTTCATTGTTACGAGCTGTAAGTACTACAATCGGCAAATTATGCAATTCTGCATCAGAACGAATGCTAGATATGAGCTTAAACCCATCCATTTGAGGCATCTCCAAATCTGTAATCACAATATCAATATCTAGTTTGTCTTTGAGTCGCTCTTTGAGAAAGGCGTTTGCAGCTTTACCGTCATGTACCTGCTCAGTGAGAAAACCTGATTTGGCTAAGGTCATGGCAAGATAGCGGCTCACATTAGCTGAGGACTCAACTATCAGTACCTTAGGCTGGATAGACAATCTTTTCTGACCATCAGGTAAATCACTCATAAAAATGCCAGAGCTTTCGAGATTTTCTGGCTCAGGGGTTTGGCTAAAAGGAAGTACAGGGTTCTTTAAAAATTCTGATATATCAGAATCGTTAGATTGATCATTAAAGGTGAAGAAATCCGATAAACTTTTCAAATTATTTTGCTGAGGGGAATTGTCCTGTAAATCTGGAAAACTAGTATGGGCTGATTGTAAGTCAAATACATTGAAATTAGGGTGTGATGGCAAGCATTGATTAACTAATTCAGCCTGATTAATTAAAGCTACAGCCTGACTATTCCATAGAACTACGGCTCCACTAAAGAGCGTTGGCAGGGCAATATCTCCTTTAATTTGATGAAATGTCGCTTCCTGTTCATACCAACAACCATCGGTTTTCAGTGCAAACAAATTATGATCGTGCTGAATAATTAGGTATGAAGGGAGAGCGATCGCAGGTCTGTGGCTCAATATTTGATTAGTACTAAATGGTACATTCTTTTGATAGGAATTACGTTGACAATTGATCTTGAGAAGAGAATTGAGGCGAACAATTGGCACAACATGATTATTCCATACTAGAGTCTGTTGCTCTTCATTTATATTAGTTTCTTCTTCACTTATGTGAACAACTTCACGAATGCATTTACTGGCGATCGCTAAACACATTTGATCAATTTCAATTAGTAATACACTAAGTAAGGAAACCGTAATTGGCAAAGTTACAGTTACTTGATTACCTTGACCTGAATGTGATTTAATGGAAATACTTCCTCCAATATCCCACAAACTCTTGCGGATATTGCTTAAATTCATAATAGTTTCTGAATGAAAAATATTACTCGCCTGATTATCAAAGCCTCGCCCATCATCACTTATTTTAATAATTGTTTGATCATCGGTTTGAGTGGCGTTAATTTCAATTTTGCCTTGTAATGTTTTGCCTACTTGATGACGCTCACTGGTCGTCTCTATACTATACTCAAAAGCATTCCGAAGTAATATTTCAAGAGTGTCACCTACTAGAACTGCAATTTCTCGCTCTATCCCAATTCCAGAGCCTTGGACAATTAATTCAACTTGCTTCCCATGCTCTAAGGACAACTCATGTAAGATCCTTGGAAACTTGCTAACCAAACTAGATATTGGGAATTTAAGAGCTTGACGAAAGTTTTTTCTTAAATTACAAACATCATGACTCATTGCATAGGATTGTTTTTCAGTATGCTCAAGGAGGCAAGTAATCAGTTTTAATGTATTTTGTAAAGTGACGATCGCATTTTGATTGTCATCAACTTGTGGATCAAACACTTGCAATTGTTTTTGTGCTTTGTGAGATAAAGCAAGTATTTCACTTAAATAAACATCTAGATTTGTCTTCCTTACCAACAATTCCTCGGATAAATCTTCCCAATGCTCTAAAAAATTAATAGGAACCCGAATATTAGCCTCATGATTATCAGTGTTTGTTAGATGCGTATCTAATTGCTTAATAATTCCTGAATCTTCATTGGCATGTAAATCTATCTTGAGATCTGTTGTCATCTTTAGAGATAAAGGTGAAATATCCCCAAGATAATTATCAATAGCCGTATAACCATTCAATGCTGGAAATTCAATTTCTTGATAATGACTATCTACTAAAGCCGAATCAGCAGTACTAGGGATAGATCTTTTCTGATAAATTGGAGATTCTTCTATGGTAGTATCCACATCTGAGCTAGAAAAATCCTGAGATTTAAGTATATCTTGCCAGAGTAAGCCACTCTCTACTTGTGACGAATCTACTAAACTACTAATCTGATTTTGAGACTGATCTTCTAATTTTTCTGATTTTTCTACTTGCTGTGGATTTTCTAGAAAATCTAAAGGATTCATAGACTCTAAAGAATTCCAAAATGCAACTTCGTCATCATCTAATGGAAATCTTTCAAAAAAACTATCAGCGATATCGTCATCTATGTCATCAATAAGGTCGCGATTATCATCAGATAAGGAAAAAGTTTGACTTGATATTTTTGCAGATTCGTCGTGATTTTCTAGAAGATCCTCATTATGAGTGTTTAACTCTTTCAAAGACTGCGATTCTTCAAACTGATGCCAATGATTATCTAATTCTTCTTCCGCACTTCCCCGATTCCCCTCCTGTAGTGTAGTCTCATCTTCATTTTCTAATAGGTCATTGGTATTAGTTAATGGAAAAATATTCTTAAGTAATTCTGGCATTGGTAATCTTTGACTTCTTAAATTAATTAGATTGTCAAAATGAGTATCTAAGTCACTTTCTCCATTTTCCAAGTTACCTATCTGTAGTGCAGTCTCATCTTCATTTTCCAATAGGTTATTGGTATTAGTTAATGGAAAAATATCCTTAAGTAATTCTGGCATTGGTAATCTTTGACTTCTTAAATTAATTAGATTGTCAAAATGAGTGTCAAAATCTTCGGATATTGCTGATACTTCCTGATTGAATTCAATATGTGTGATTTCATCACTAGCAACTTGAGATAAGTCATGTTTAAGTTCTAAAGATGACTGAAATATCTCCATCCGAGATTCATCTAAATCTTGTCGCAGCTTATCTAAATCTCCTAATTGTAACGAAAAGAATGTATCCGTACTCTCTGTTTGATCTATTTGATTGAAAGAAAGAAAATCATCAAATCTTTTGATTTTGCTATCTTTTACATCAAGTGAATGTAAATCATCGAAGGCATCATTTAAATTATATGGTAAGTTTAGCGAATCAATATTTTGTTCATTAATCTCGTTACTATTATATTGATTAGAAATTATAGAACTTGTATGGTCGTCGAATCCCTGCATTTTAGTAGCTAAACTAGCATTTATTTGTGTAAACAAATTGTTTTGTAAGTCAATCCAGTTAGGATTAGATTCTGTCTCGAAGCAATATTCATTAATGATTTGGCGCAGTAAAGTGATTACTTCAATCAGCAATTCTTTAAGAGTCTGGTTAATTAAATCTGGTCGAGCATCTAACACCTTAATCACATCATCAAAGTGATTGGTGACACTTGTAAAAACAGGGCTTTGTCTATAAAAATTTGCCTTCCTAGCAGAGTCACTAAGCAATCTATATGTTTTACATACTTGCCCAATCTGCTGATTAAAATTTGACAGTCTAGGATCTAGTTCTAAAATTTGCTTTTCTAGATCACTAGTATAAAGTTGGGCTTCTTTAGAAAAGATTTGCTTGTTTTGTTGTGATACTTTTTCAATCATTTCAGGAGTCGTTATATTTAGCTCTATTGAACTTTTTCTCTTGATGCTTGATGTCGATGTCTAGCTTTAATAATTTATCAAGTCTTAAATTTAGTCAAAGCTTGTAGTAAGTCTCCAGAACATCCTTTGGTTGTCTTAAAGAACTTCGATACTTCCAAAGAAGCAGCTAGATTCCTTTTGGCAATGTGAGAGATATCCTTCATTAAGTTGGCAACACCTTCAGATGTTTGTACTTGTGAAATTGTAGCATCGGAAATTGACGATGCTAACTCCTCAATCTGCTGGGAAATATGAGAGATTTGCAACAGGCTATCTTTTGCTGAGGTCGCCAATTGGACGCTCTCGGCAGCTTGACTGCTACCAGAAGCAACTGCTGTCATGACAGCACTGGTCTCAATTTGAATACTACTTAGTAAACCTTCGACTTCTTTGGTAGCTGCTACAGAACGTGCTGCTAATTCCCCTACCTCTTCTGCAACTATCGCAAATCCATTACCCATGTCTCCAGAACGAGAGGATTCAAGAGATGCATTAATCGCCAGAAAATTAGTCTTAATCGCTATTTCATTAATTGCAGAGATTGCTTTGGCAATCTTTTGTGAAACTTCACCTAAATGCTTGACCCGCTTGGCAGTGTTGACAACAGTACCTTGCAATTCACCGACTTTTGTCATCACCGCATCAATAGAGCGATCGCTTTCAGAAAGCTTTTCTGCAAATATTTGTGACGATTTCAGTACATTCTGGCTGATGGTTGTGATGGAGTTAGCTGATATCTTTGCCATTTGCACTGTATTTAGCGATCTCGTCACCGTATCGATCTGTCTCTGAGAAACACTTGTGAGACTGGCGATCGCCTGTTCATTTTGCCCAAGTGATAAATTAACTTGACTAGCAGAGGATTTAACTTGCATAACAATATTTAGCAATCCACGGATGACATCATCAAAGAAAGTAGGTACATTATTGAGGTTACCATCAATGGATTTGGTCGAAACAGTCAAATCACCATCAGCTAAAGCCTGAACATCTTTTAGCATTTGCACTAGTTGCGCCTGTAGATCAGCTTTCTGTTGACGAAAGTTCGCAACCTCGGCATTACGTTGTACCATTTCCTGCCGAATTTTTTTACCTAATTTCATGATATTTAGATCGGATATATCGTCATCTTTAATTTCTTGCTTTTCTTCTCTTGCAAGCTTAGATAAAACTTTGAACATTTTAACTACTTGCGATTGGAGCCTTTTTCTTTCCTGCTCTTGCTTTTGCATCATTACTTGGAACTGCCCAGACATGTTATTGATGCTTAAGGAAATATCGGCTAATTCATCATTACCTTCTACACTGAGGCTCCTCAAACTAGTATGAGTATTGCCTTGACTGAGATCTCTTAAGGCTGTGCGAATATCCTTGAGTTTGTTACTTAATCGACGTGATAGAGCATAGGAAATTGTGGCTACCAGCAAAGGTGTCGTGGCGATGCCAATGCCGATTACCAGCAATAGATTTTGATGACCTGAGATGGCTGTGGATTTATCGATAGTGGTGACTATATCCCAAGCCATTCCATAGCTTTGCATATTTGACACAGTGGCATAGGCAAGAATTAGGGGATTGCGATCGCCTTTCACAATTTCGGGAAGATCATTAGATACCAATGAACGTAAGCTTGGAAGTATAGCAAAATCTGTTAATGCATCCTCACCAAGCGTCACAGTTTGAGAACTGGCAATATATTTGTTCGAATTGTCAATTAAATAGAAATTGCTCTTTCCATTACTATATTTATTGCTGCTTAATTCACTTACCAAGGATTTTATAGGAATTTCAACCTGTAAAATCAAGCCTATCTTTTGAGAAACTGAACTCTTAAGAGATGTCACTGCATACAAAGAAGCGCCATCTTTTACAGCTACAGGATCGCTAATTAAAACGTTGTCAGATGTCGTCGCTTTATTGAGAAGATTAGGATTAATTGTTTGGAGTATTTTAGATTTATTGGACTGAGCCAACAGTTCTCCATTGGTGCTAAATATCGCAATGCTCGTATACTGGGGATAGGCTTGACTATAGAGATTTAGGCGATTAGTTAGGAGTTGCTTGTATTGACGCTGTTGGTTGATCGGCAAGGAGGCTAATAGCTTCAGCGTCCTATTCGGTTCTGATAGATTCGGAGTAATAGGCAAATCTTGTAGAGTATTTTGCCCTACCTCTGCTGATACCAACAATGTCTTGAGTACTCCGACATCACTAGCTTGTTTGTGCAAGAAATTTTCAGTTATTTTCGCAAGTGTGATCGCTTCCGACTGTTGTGCCTGTTTGACCTTTGCTAATAGTAGACTATCCCCAACTTTGTATGCTGTTCCCCCTAAAATTAACGCAGGAATAGTAGCAACTAAAGCGCCCCATAAAGTGATTTTTTGACCTACTGTAGAAAACTTTAGAGAAAATTTCAGCATATCTTCTATAGCGAACGCTGAAGCTGAGGAGTTAGCAGACTTATTGCTCACAATCTCCTCAGGATTCCTTTGTTCATTAGCAGCTATGAATGCTTCAGATTCTAAAGGTGGAAATTTAACTTGATTTTTTATCTTTTTGTTCTTCCCAGTCTTTCCATCTTGGGACTTATTATTTTGGAGAGTAGCGATCGTGTCCTGCAAAACTGATGATGGTGCGAGAGGATTAGTAGACCATTCCATTGTCTTGTCACTGAAAATCAATGTCTCACTGGAATGCTCTTCAGGCATGATGACTTGTTGCTGTTTATTCAATAGAGAGGCGATCACAGGTGGTGGTGGCACTACTCCATTGCTAATTTTGATGGCATTTTGTGGCTTAGATACGCTGACATTATTCGGAACGTTCCCATTAGAATCTAATAGAAGAGTTTGATCCTCACTGCTCTCAGCTAAATCAGAATTAGATGCGATTCCATTATCTGCCAGACGACTTGTCCCCAAGATTGCATTAACTTGAGGGTACATAACTTGGGGAATTTTTTGTTGCGAAGATGGCTCATGTAATTTATGGGAGCTATCAGGATCTTTTGAGGCAGACTTTATAGATTCAGCCTTTTGAGCGCTAAGCGCTAACTTATTTTGAATTTGAGCAAGGGAAGTATTAGCTAGATCAAGCAAATCAGGATCATCCGTAAGGGTTAATACCTTTTGGTATTGCACCTTAGCGTACTCAATTTTACCTGCTTTACGAAAGGTTGCGCCTAACCAAATATGCAGTTTGGGATTGCGAGGATCTTCATACAACAATTCTGAGAACTGCTGCATTGCCTCTTCATACTGCCCCTCTGCATAGGAGTGTAGAGCCGCCTGATACTGAGCTGTCATCATGATCGTCCCTGTATGAAATACGTCTTTGCTTGTTTCGAATAAGGAGCTTTAGGTCTCTACAAGTCTCCTAATACACAATTAAACGCATTAGTATGTAAATCCTCTAGCGCCATTTTGCTTGTGTTTATTAAAAAAAGTGCTATTGTATATAAGGACTTGTTATTCTCAGTTATATACAAATTGAAAAAGCTGGTTTTATTGCTTGGATGTGATTGGCTTCTCAACGAAAAACTAGGCGACAGACGTGAATCTGACCCTACGCTTTCTTGGGATGATGCCTGTGAAGGTCCCAGTATGTTCTGATCGACCTCCTAACTATTAGGGTTGTAACCACTGTTGACAGCCTAGGTCGGTCACTTCTCATAAATGAGAAGAATAAATATTTTCAAAACTGAATATTTAGCATTAAGAACCGTTAGAGCAGAGATTATTCCATGTTCATTTTTTAGCTTGGCAGTAATTGGTGTTTTGACTAACATACCAGACTGTCAATGTTTAAATTGTGACAGATCAAAAAGTTTAGGTTCTACGATGTTCGATTTTGCTTGTTCAGTTTTTGAAGCTTGCTCAATTTTTATTGCATACATTTGCATACATCTACTAACACACAAACATCTAGGACTTATAGAGAACCATGAAACGCGAACTACTTAAACAGACTGTTGAACATATTGACATCAAGACATTTGATGTTGTGGGATTGGTTGATGCAATGGCAAATACAGCTTTTCAAGGACGTAATCTTGGACGTGCGGCTCGTATTTACGACAATATGATCCAAGATAAGGATTGTGCAATCATCCTATGTTTAGCAGGTTCTTTATTTAGTGCTGGTCTAAAAGGAATTGTCTACGATTTGATTGTCAATAACATGGTAGACATGATTGTCTCTACAGGTGCAAACATCGTCGATCAAGACTTCTTTGAGGCTCTTGGCTTCCGTCACTATGTGGGTGATATCTTTGCTGATGACGCGGTATTACGTGAAAATGCAATTGATCGCATCTATGACACCTACATCGACGAAGACGAACTGCGAGTTTGCGACATGACGATCGCCGAAATTGCGAATTCTCTTCCTCCTCGGGCATACTCTTCTCGTGAATTCATCCATGAAATGGGTGCATATTTAGATAAGAATGCCAAAAATCGCCACTCCGTTGTTTTGGCAGCCTATGAGCATCAAGTTCCAATCTTTGTTCCTGCTTTCAGTGATTGTTCCGCAGGTTTTGGTTTAGTGCATCATCAGTGGAACTCTCCCGAAGAGCATGTCAGTATTGACTCTGTAAAGGATTTCCGTGAATTGACTCAGTGCAAGCTGGCAAGCCCTCATACTGGTCTATTTATGATTGGTGGTGGTGTACCGAAGAATTTCGCACAAGATACTGTCGTTGCGGCGGAATTGCTCGGTTTTGATGCTGCTATGCACAAGTATGCTGTGCAAATCACCGTTGCTGATGAGCGTGACGGTGCTCTGTCGGGTTCTACTTTGAAGGAAGCTCATTCTTGGGGCAAAGTAGATATCGTACAAGAACAGATGGTGTTCTCAGAAGCGACTGTGGCACTACCTCTGATTGCAGGTTATGCTTACGGTAAGAAGAATTGGTGTGATCGTGCTCCTCGTCATTTAGCTCAAGTTTTCAATAAGCCATCTGTGACGACTTTCAGCAGTATTTCTACTCCAGTTAGCGTATAGAAAAATAGACAAAAGCCTTGCATTTCTAGGCTTTTTTGGATTAATGATTTAGGATTGGCGGTATTTCATATCGCCAATCCTTTTTATTTTTGTTTCTCTCAGCCCTCAGTGTAAGCTAGCTGAGCGAAGTTAAATCTGTAGTTTTTATTTAAATTATCTATAATTTCTCTAAGTGCAGGACAAAAATTTAATGGAGTTAAAGAAAACTTGGGAATTGAGATGAAGATCAAAGATGATATGACGCAGGAAATCAAAACCAAGACGAAACAGAGTCTCAATGGCCCAACACTTGGCATAGTCAGCAATAGCTTTATCAGGATCGTGAGCAGTAGGGACAATTAATAAATCCCCATCCTCCAGACGCATAGCCGCAATATAAAGCAAATGTCTCCAAACTAGTCTCAGTTTGGAGAGGACTTTGGATTGACCAACTTGGAGATCTTGGGAACAAATGTCAGCGCGTAGTTGTTTCAGTCCATCATCCCTCACCCACAAACTCTCGGTCGGCGGTCAAAAAGTCGATTTTACGATCTCCAAATAGTTCTAAGAAACGATTCCATAATTGACAAAGCTCTTTGGTGTTGGAGTTACCTTTTTTGTCCAGCATCATCGATACCAAGGGGAATGCAACTCCGTGATGTACGACAGCCAATGTCAGCACATTAAACACAGTCTCACCGAATTTCCAATCAGTACGGTCGAAGGAAATTAACCATGGTTCAGGTATTTTCATCACTTTGACGACCATGAAAGCAATGCTTTCATGGTCCACTTCAAGCTATCGAAAAAATCTTTGTAACCGCTTAAAGTTGTGGTTCGACTTTGGCTTTACCTCTAAATCCTGTGGCGATTTCTGCTAGGTTGACTGTCTTTACTCGCATTAACGCAATTAAGAATATCGAACAAAAGCTAGTCTTGCTCCATTCCATTGCAGATGTTGCTGCAACTTTTCGCGAAATAGGTTAATCTCTTCCATAGGGGTTTGATGAATGGTGTAGTTATCTTCTATAAAGTCCCTTCCTGTCTACTTTTGCAACTTTTTGTCCTGTACTAAGGTTTGTGGAATAGGACTAAAATTGATCTAGAGGTTAATTTGTATAGACTCTTTGACTTATGGTTGCTTCACCCGATCGCCTATTAGTGAGCTATGAAGAATATCTCGCTTGGGAATCAACCCAAGAAATGCGCCATGAATTTTGCGATGGTGAAGTTATCGCTATGGCAGACAGTAGCCGTAACCATAATCACGTCTCACTCAATTTTTCTAAAATCTTAGATAATGCACTAGCTGATCGCTCCTGCGAAGTTTACATTGCTGATGTTAAGATGCAGGTACAGCCAAGAGACAAATATTTTTATCCTGATGTAATAGTTAACGCAAGTTCGGGATAATTTGAAACAGGCTTTGAGAGAGGGTTTGCGTAGCAAACCCTCTCTCAAAGCCTAAAAGTAAAAGCCTTGCTTAGCAAGGCTTTTACTTTTAGGCTTTGAAAATTTGCCAGCTTAAACCGAACTGACGTTAGTTACTTGCGATGAACGTGATCGCCACGATGCCCAATTAGTCAGTTTTCCTTGCTTGATTATCGAAGTGATCTCCCCATCAACCGAAGCCTTCGATCGCGGATTTAGGTTTTCACAATATCGCAATTTCGAGGCCTTGCAAGAATATGTCTTGGTGCAAGTCGAGCAGCCAATTGTGGAAGTATTTCAGCGCAATGAGCAGGGGCAATAGGTATTTTTTGAGTATGGCATCGGTGATCGGCTATTCCTGAAATCCGTCAATGTCGAACTAGGAATTAGCGATCTGTATCAACAAATCCAATCTGATCCTAATTCACAAAATGGGGATACCACTTTGTGAATTAAAAAGTGAATAAAAAAAACTAAGTCACGCGGGTCAAAATGATAAATCCAGCCGTAATCCCAATTAGATTTGGCATCCATGCAGCAGCAATTGGCGAGAGAAACTCCACCTGTCCAAGCGCACCGCAGATAAACAGCAGTAAATAATAGCCAAAAATAATTAATACGCTTAAGCCAAACCCGATCGCTGCACCAGTTCTTTGTGGGCGCATTCCTAGGGATGCTCCAACGATCGCAAATACGACACAGATAAAGGGAAGTGCATATTTTTGCTCGAGTCTGACCTCTAACTTGCGGATCTCCTTTGTATTGCCAGATTGTCTCAGTAGTTCAATATTGCGTCGAATATCCTCGATATTCATCTCTTCAGCACTACGCTGTTCTTGCGCCAAGTCTAGGGGTGCACGGGGTAACTTGAGATTTTGATCATCAAAGCGGAGAATACTGCGATAATTACCGTCCGCTCCAACGAGATAGGTTGTACCTTTGCTAAATTTCCACACATTTTGTTCGGGCAACCACACTGCGGACTCCGCCGACAAAATTTGCTGGATCTGTCCTTGGGAAAAGTCTAAGACGGTTAACCCACGCATTTCCTTGCCATCAAAGCTACGAGCATAAAAGCTACGCACTAAGCCTTGCCTAGTTGTGCCATCTTCTTGTGGTACATCACCATATTGCTGATAGACAATATCTTGTTTTTTAAATTGGAGATTTTCTTGATTGAGAGCTGCTCGTAATGTACTGCGTGATTGCCAGTTTGCCGCAGGGACGATCGCCTCATTAAACACGTAGGTCATCCCTGTGACAAAGAGGCTTAGTACCAATGCAGGTAAAACCAATCGGTACGCACTCACCCCACAACTGCGTAAAGCTGTAGTCTCACCATCCCCAGACATACGGCTATAGGAAAGCAATGTTGCAAGTAGCATCGACATCGGGAATGAGTAGACCATAAATCCAGGAATTTGATAACCAAAAATCTGAAGTGCTGTCCAGATACTTAATCCTGAATCTGTAATGAGACGGATTAGTTCAAATAGTGATCCGATCGCTAAAATCACTGATGAAAATGCTCCTACCCCGAATAAAAAAGGGGTTAGCATTTGTGTGAATAAATAGCGATCCATGATCGATAGTTTTGGTAGCCATCCCTGCGACACTTTTGTAGCTTTTTTCCTCGGATGCGTCGTTTGTAAGGTTGCCATTTCTGAATTATGACTCTATTCGAGATTACAGGTTTTTGGGTCGATTATTTTTTTTCCTTACCTAAATGGAATGGAATAAAAAAATACTAAAAATGAAATTTTTCACCGAGATAGTACTTGCGAACATCAGGATCGTTAGCTAATTCTCGGCTAGAGCCATCAGCAAATACTTCACCATCACGCATGATATAGGCTCGGTCAGTAATTGACAGTGTTTCGCGAACATTATGGTCGGTGATCAAAACCCCCATATTACGATCGCGCAGGTTACTGATAATCGTCTGAATTTCACTCACAGCGATCGGATCGATTCCTGCAAAGGGTTCATCCAACAAAATAAATTTAGGTCCCTCTTCCCCAACCGCCAAAGCTCTGGCAATTTCGGTGCGACGACGCTCTCCCCCTGAGACTTGGATACCCATTGTATCCGCAATTTTCGTCAACCGAAATTCCTCTAACAAAGTGCGGAGGCGATGAACCTGCTTTTTTGGTGGTACGTTAGTTTGCTGCATCACTAATAAGATATTATCTCGTACCGATAACTGTCGAAAAATAGTGGCTTCCTGCGCGAGATATGCCATCCCCATCCGCGCACGTTGGTGAATTGGCCAACGAGTAATATCTTGTTTGTCTAACCAGACACTACCACTATCAGGCTGTACCAAACCCGTAGCCATATAAAACGAGGTAGTCTTGCCAGCACCATTAGGACCTAGTAAACCGACAATTTCCCCTTGTTTTACGGTAAGGCTCACTTGCTGAACAACTTGTCTACCGTTGTAATTTTTACTAACGTTGTCAAGGGTGATTTGCATTACTCAATATCATTATTCAATTGTTTTTGGGTTTTGAGAGGGCTGGAACTTAACACTAAGTTTGGCGATCGCCAAGCTGTTTTTGTCAGCTATTTGGCATCTATGGCTTAGATTGACCAGAATTATTTTCTAAGCTGGGTGAGCTAACCTGTTGTTTTTTAAATGCAGGTTTAATTTGATTTACTGGTGAAGCCGAAGTTACAGGAGTATTGATTGCTTCGCGGTCTGGAACCACGTAAATCGTCTCTACCTGTTGATTGTCAGGTGGCGAGGCAACAAACTTACCCTCACTGACAAGATAGGTAATTGTTTGCGCTTTGATACTATTAACACCTTCTTGGGTAACGACCACATTTCCCGTTAAAACTACACGCTGTTCCTTAGAAAAATACTGGGCTTGCTCGGCGATCGCATCGATTTGTCGGGCGGGATAGCTCATTTTTACGTTACCAGTTGCAGTAACTACACCTGTATTTGCATTTGCTTCCTGCACATCCGCCCGAATTGTCAAAGCTGTATTTGCATTTTGGGCTTGAGTTGCAGGCAGTGAGCTAGTCGCGATTATAAAAAGTGGCAACACAACTAGAAATAACTTACCAATTGATCCAATGGTAAATCTTTGCTTAGTTTTTCCTTTTACCTTTTTTCCTTTGATTCGACCTTTTCCTTGAAATGATGTCTTCATAGATTTTGTACCTTGGCTTCATACAAATTTACAATAGCAATGACTACTTCTTCTATAGATAGACCATCGGTATCCACTAAAGTTGCATCCTCCGCTTGAACCAAGGGTGAAAATTCTCTGGTGGAGTCCTTGCGATCACGTTCAGTAATTTCTTGCTCAAGGGTGGAGAGATCAGGAGCAGATTGACCTTGGGCTATGAGATCTGCATAACGACGTTTAGCACGTTCTTTTGCCGAGGCTGTCAAAAAGATCTTAACTTCAGCGTCAGGAAACACATGGGTTCCGATGTCACGCCCTTCCATGACTACACCACCTGACTGACCAATTAGTTGCTGTTGCTTAACTAAAATTTCACGTACCGAGGGTTGAGCCGCAATTATGGAAACATGAGCTGTGATTTCGGGGGTACGAATCTCAGTGGTCACATCTTCACCATTGAGGAGTACTTGCATCGGTTTTCCAAGAATAGGGTTAGCAAATAGTTGGATTTTAGAGTTAGCGGCGATCGCTTGTACTTTTTCTTGATCGCGCAAGTCAATACCTTCACGCAATACTGCTAAAGTGACACTACGATACATAGCACCCGTATCTAAAAACAACAAGCCTAATTTGTTGGCAACTTGTTTTGTAACCGTTGATTTACCCGCACCTGCGGGACCATCGATCGCAATGATCGGTTTTCGGTGGGTAATAGTGTAGCTCAGCAAAATGTTATCGATTAATCGTGTGTTTCCAATTCGAGCAGCGATCGCCAGCATTAACTCTGCTTTAGGCGAAATTTGGCTGCATAGTTGCAAGGTCTTTGCATCAACTAATTCAATATACTCTAGGTTGATCTCAGGTAGCTTGGCTAAATAATTTTGAGCAACTTCGATGATCTGAGAGGGTGAGCAAAGTCCATGACGAGAGAAAAACTGCTGCTTAGCTTGTTGCAAACTTTGATAAATATGCGCTGCCAAAATGTGATCTCTTGTTGATAAATATTGGTTTCGGGAACTGTAAGCTAATCCACTAGGTTCACGTAATGTTGGACAACCAATAATTTCTACAGGGATATTTAAATCATTTACCAACTGCCGAATTATTGCTAACTGCTGACCATCTTTATTACCAAAGTAAGCTCGATCAGGTTGAACAATGTTTAATAGCTTGGTGACGATAGTAGCTACACCTTGAAAATGTCCAACCCGCGATCGCCCACAGAGAAAATCCGTCATCTCTGTGGGTGGAATTACTTGGGTAACTTTTGCGGCGGTTACTCCCATCTCCTCAACACTTGGGGCAAAAATGGCATCAACGCCTGCGGTTTCACAAGTATGAAGATCCGTTTCGAGATTGCGTGGATATTGCTCAAAATCTTCCCCTGCTCCAAATTGTAAAGGATTGACAAAAATGCTAACCACTACACAAACATTTTCTTTACGGGCACGATCAATCAAGCTTAAGTGACCAGTATGTAAAGCCCCCATTGTTGGTATAAGCCCGACTGAAACATTGGCAAGGGGTTGCCCAATGTTTTTTTTTGATTTTTGGTTATTTAAATAATGACGCAGAGAAGCGATCGTGGTAAATAACTGTGTCAAGTAATCACCTCAACGAACTCATTATAAAAAGCATAGCTGCCTCTTGTAAGAAGTAGCTATGCTTCCCGCGCAGTTTTTGCAATTTATAATCCAGATAATTTTAGGATTTACGCAAACCGCACGAGTTTATTGGGCTTGAAGTAAATTTGGTGCGGGCGAAGCCCGCACCAAATTTACCCAATGCGTAAGTCCTAAATTTTTTGGAAGTGCTGCAATACGGATCTTCCAAAAAATAGTGTTGCATAAGATTTTATCTAGATAGAACTTCAAGGCGCACTGGCGCAACACCAGAAGAAATTAAGCCAATCATGTTTGCTGCGGCTGTAGAAACATCGATCACGCGACCATGGGCATAGGGACCGCGATCATTAATTCGTACTACTACTGACTGACCATTGTCCATATTCACAACCCTTACCAAAGTCCCAAATGGCAGGCTAGGATGAGCAGCGGTTAAATCACTCGCATTGAATATTTCACCACTAGCACTGTAATTACCATCAAATCCTGGCCCGTACCAAGAAGCCATTCCTGTCATTGTGCCAACAATTCGACTATTCAACGTTGGACTGATTACAGAAGTTGTTGCGCGACTCTTGGGGGCGTTAGCAACTTCGGATACGGGATTTGCACCACCAAGCAAGCGTCGCAGTAGGTTGGCTGATTCTAAAACGTTTTCAGACTTATCTTGCTGAGACTCAGGGAAAATCGCCTGTTGGTCAAACTTTAAAACTGTGCGATCGTCAAATTTAATTACATAGTTGCCATTATTCCAAGCAGGAAGAATTTTGCTGGCATCTAATCCATCACGATTAAGCTGATTAATCATTGCAGCAACAGCGGTTGCACGTTCTACAGGATTAGAGGAAGCTAAGAGATAATCAGGACTATCAGTTACTTTTGCTGACTTAGAATTATTGGAATTAGAGTTATTAAGTTCAGGTTTTGAGGTTTGTACGTCATCAGGTGATTGAATTTCATTAGAAGGAAGCTTCACAAACTCCGAGTTCTTTTTCGTTTCACCCTTAACTTTGCTCTTGTTCCTTAATGGGCTTGCATTGTCATTAAGAGCATTTTCAGAAATTGGTTGAGATACCTCTGTTGGTGAAGAATTACTTTCAGATTCAATGTAAGTAACTACAGGGATGCCTCGCACATATACGGTTGCAGCATTCTTACCATTGAGCTTATGAGTGTATATTTTAGCGATCGTTTCATCTTTACTTCTAGTTAATGCTTGCGATCTTGTTTCGCCTATTTTGATAGTATTCGACTGTGGCGCGGATGGCGAAGATTGTTGTAAAGAAATAGATGTATCAGTAGTAGTGACTTCTGATTGAGTTCCTGTTTGAGCCTGTGCACTATGGCTAGCAAAACTTGAGATAATCGCAAGAGCTACGACTGAGTTAGAGAGAGTATAGCTCCAGTTCCAATTAAGCATAGGTAAAGCAGAAAATGAAGGTAAACGACTGAATTACAAATACTTTTCTCATTTGGGCTTTTACTAGGCTTACTGATAAGCCTGATAAGCGAAATCAAAAACATATTTTGTAATTTGGAAAAAAGCAATAAAGCTTTTGTTCTTGTCGTTCAGATTAACATGGTTATTCAGAATGGCAATAGCTTTTGCCTCAAAGTCTTATTGGGTAAGCTTTTAAGCCATTCTTTCTCATTAAAAATCAAAATTTTGCTTCTTTCTCATTAGAATTCTTTATAAAAATGGAACTTTGTGCTCATAATTACTAAAAACGAGTCATAAAAGTATGTCTTTAGATATAGGTGTTTTTGCGCTCAAAAATTTTTTCTATGCATAGAGACTCAATATACAAGAAAATATCGGGTTAATTAAGGGGATCAAGCAAGTTTTGCCTGTACACAAACCCTATAAAGACATGATCTTGGTAATAAAGTGTCAAAAATAGTGATAGATCAACCTCAAGATAGATACAAAAATCGAGTTTATAGAAACTATTTAGGATTAATTATCTAAAAATGTTTGTAATGGGCTAAATCAAGATTTTTTAGAAAGAAAATTGGGAAACTATATATAAATCATCAAGAAGCTAAGCAAAACATTTACAGCTAAAGTATAAGAATTTCTAATCATAGATTGCAAAATTTTTAGCAAAATCACCAACAAATTGCGATCTGAACACTAAATTTTGTCCTACAAATATTAAAAATAATGAGATATATATAAAAGAGATATAAAAGAGGTAAATCACATGAGAGTTATAACTCTCATGTGATTTACTTTAATTGGTGGATCGCATCATTGAGCTTGCCACTGCGGAAGCCCTCTAAATCTAGGGTAATTGAGCTAAAGCCATAGTCACGAAGAGCTTGGGTGAATTGAGACATATCAATATTGTTGATGAATTCTCCTAGGCGATCGCTTGATACTTCAATTTTGGCAGTATTTCCCATTGAGCGTACCCTAATATCACCTTTCCATCCGATATCTCGTAAATACTGTTCTGCATTGCCCACGCGCCGCAACTTCTCAATCGTAATCTCTTCACCATAGGGAAATCGCGAACTTAAGCATGGCTGTGAAGGCTTATCCCACCAGGGCATTTCCAGATATTGCGATAACATGCGGACTTCAATTTTGCTAATACCCACTTCTGCCAGAGGCGATCGCACTCCCCTCTCCTTTGCAGCCTGAATTCCTGGACGATAATCCTGTAAGTCATCAGCATTTAAACCATCAACGACATAGCCATAGCCCATTGTTTTGGCAAGGGGTTTGAGCGTATCATGCAGTTCACTTTTGCAGAAATAGCAACGATTAATAGGATTAGAGGTGTAATTAGGATTATTCATCTCATCAGTTTGAACGATTTGATGTTTGATACCGATAAATTCCGCTTGCACTTTAGCCGCAGCAAGATCCGCAGGTAGTAGGGATGGTGAATTCGCGGTAATGGCAAGGGCGCGATCGCCTAAAACATCAAAGGCAACTTTGGCAACAAGGGTACTATCGATGCCACCAGAGTAAGCAACAAGCACTTTGGCGGCTTCATTAAAAATAAGACGTAAGCGATTGAGTTTGTCGGACAATGCAGGATTTAACATAAAAACTATTGATGTAGATTGTTTAATATTTTGGCATCACTTTTTGAACAGGTCATCAGTAATCGGGCTACGGCAAAAAGGGTGGGACAGAGACATGGTAAGCCTGTGGTATTTGAGGTAAATGCGGCGGCAATGTCCAAAGATGGCTATGTTTTTTACTGTTCTACCAATCAGGTTTGGCTGGTAGATCGTGTTCCACAAGAATACTTAAAATAAGGCGTGGGTATTACATACGCCTTATTTGAGTGGTCAATTTTAAATAACGTGAGTTCGGGATAATTTGAAACTTATCGTGGGTAAGCCGCACTATATACACTTTCAAAAGAGGATTGAAAACTAGCCCATAATCCATTCAGAAATCAACTAATTTCTGAAGTTAGCAGGGTCTTGATCACGACGATGCTTAAAAGGAATGGGATCGCCTTGCCGATCGCCTACTAGGACTGCCGTCTTTTCCAAAGCTTCGCGTAGACGTTTGGCTGCATAAATAGACATATCGCGAGGTACACTAATGCGATCGCGTAAATACCTCAAAGCGACATCAGAACCAGACGGAGGAATGCAATCTGTACCTTTAATCATATTCGTCAAAGCACAACGTAGAGCCTCATCTAATAAGCGATCGTCCATAGGATTAACTCGAATAATATTATGACGATGTTTAATTACACGATGGATAGCTTCTTCGCGTGAGTTTTCGGGTTCAGGATAATTAACATCTGGTAAACCAAACCAAGAACCATGATCAACTCTTGCTTTATTGATCAGCATTTGCGGTTCTCCATTTTCCCAGCAACCTCCCATTTGTGGCGGTAGATCATGGGCATGGGTATGGAAATCGCTCTGAGTTCCTCGATAGGTAGCACGACTTTCCATCGCATCAAACCATGCCGCCATACGAGGATTCTCTTCTCGCAGGGAATAACCTTTGTAGTAATACAAACTAGCATTCATGCGCTCGACATAAGGCGTAAAAATAACATCGGCAGTACCAAAGTCATCCAAAAAGTAAGGACTAGATGTACTACCTAAAACCTCTTCCACTTTTTGGATCACTTCGATAAATTGCTCACGATTAGTCCGTTCTTGACGTAGAGACATCATCGGACGGCAGAGCCATTCGCACCATGCCCTAAATAAAATGCGTTCTAATCTCCTAATTTGAATCACATGAGGATCAAGCATTCCATAACCAAGTGACCCAAAAACCTGTTCCAAAGCGATTAGAATATCATCACTTTCAGTAATTAAACGTCCATCAATCTCGATCGCAGGTAACATTCCCGATGGGACTTTCCTTTTGTACCAACTTTCCTTATCGCCATAGCAAAACATGGTAACTTTTTCGATGCGATAGGGAATCTGTTTCTCTTCTAGCCACAGCCAAACTTTTTGACAGTAGGGACACCATGCATGGTTATCACGGTAGAGCGTCACACATACATCATTTTCCGAATGCCCAAATAGGCGCAACTTCGACTGTGCATTAGTAAGTCCATTAACATAATCTATTTGAAAATTCGTCAGAGATTCTAGTTCTGCCCAAGTTAAAGGATCAATATTCATAGGAGCGCTTATCATGATCGCTACTTAGTATAGCGTTTTGCAACCATTAGTTAGGAATACCTTGGGTAGATGTGGTGCGGGCTTCGCCCGCACCACATCTACCTCAATCCTAAGAAATTCGTTCGGTTTGCGTAAGTCCTACTCTGTAAATTTAAGTATCTCGAAATAATTAAAATCCTAAACCAGAACGTAGGTCGTCCGCTTAGCGGACGACCTACATAAGTTATTGCCTTTTGCTGGATCTTGAAAAGGCAATTGTTTGTTAATAAAATTACAATCTTGTCCTTAATGTGCTGAAAAATCACTATAAATAACTGACTTTTTCTTGTTTTGGCAAAGCCCTATTAGTGAGACCATAAGCCATCTTCAATCAATCTAAATTCTCCTAAGTCGTCATTTAGTGTACTTCATTCTTCACCAAACTTAAAAATCTAAAAATTGCGGATCCACTTCACAGGTTAATCATAATATGGGCAATTCAGAACATTTGGCTATACTGAAGCAAGGGGTAGCGAACTGGAATCTTTGGCGGCTCGAAAATCCTGAAATTATTCCTAATTTAAGTGGTACTAACTTGAGAAGAGCTAATCTCCGTGAGGCAGATTTAAGCGGAGTGAATCTACGTTGGACAAACCTTAGCAATGCAAATTTATTAGGTGCTAATTTGAGTGGCTCTGACCTAGTTAAAGCTAATTTGCGAGAAGCAGACTTGTACAAAGCCAACCTCAAAGATGCAGAAGTTAGTGGCGCTCATTTGAACAAAGCTCACTTACGCCAAGCTTGTTTACAAAGATGTGATTTGAGTTTAGCTAATCTCAATGGAGCTGATCTCACAGAAGTTTCTTTTACATGTGCTAATTTGAGTGGAGCAGATTTAGAAGCGAGTGAGTTAAGAAATGCGGATTTAAGTGAGACCAATCTCAGTAATGCGATTTTGAGTAATGTCAATCTTGCAAATGCAGATTTAAGACGTAGTGATTTAACTAACGCTAATTTGGAATTCGCTGATCTAAGTAATGCAAATTTGTCGGATGCCAAGCTGAGTGAAGCTAACTTCAGAAACTCCAATTTACAAGAATGCGATCTGAGTAATGCCACAATCAATCAAGCTAACTTAAGCTATGCCAATTTGACTGATGCAATTCTCAGTAATGCCAATCTAAGCAATGCTAATTTGAGTAATACTAATCTTAAAAATGCGATTTTGAGTAATGCAATTTTGAGCAATTCCGATTTAAGTTATAGCAATTTAGAAGATACAATTTTAAGTGACGCTATTCTGAGTAATGCTAATTTAAGTGGAGCAGCTTTAAATGGAGCACAGTTAATTTCTGCTAAATTAGATGCGGCTTTTTTAATTGGTACTAATTTAGTAAAGGCAAACTTACGATTAGCTAATCTCAATGGAGTCAGCTTATCCGAAGCAAAATTATTTGGTACAATTATGCCCGATGGTTCTGTTCAGAATTAGGTTTGTATTACAGCTCTTTGCGCTTAATTAAAACTCAAAAATATTTCTGTACTACTCAAAGACTCAATAGGTTGTATCAGTTCAAATTTTTAGTATTGTGGTTCTCAAAGGAGTGCGTACTCATTTGAAAACATAAAAATAATGCTAGTGAGGGGTTTGAGTTTTCATTTTGCCGTAGGCAAAATGAAAATTGCAATATGTAGTTGCTATGCAATCGGCAAAGTAAACCAGAATCGCGATCCTTCATTTGGCTCACCAAGCACTCCAATGACACCACTATGAGCTTGGACTATTTGGCGACAAATATACAGCCCTAAACCAAGACTTAGCGATTTCCGATTTAGTTGATTCTGTCTTTTCCCTTGGGCATATAGTTCAAAGAGATGTTCACTTTGCTCACTACTCATGCCGACACCATTATCAGCAACCTCGCAAAGCATCATATTTTCATCATTAATCTGTGCTGAAATGGTCAACTTAAGATTGGGTGGATTATGTTTAATTGCATTCGCAATCAAATTTTGAAAGACTCTACAAATATGAGCAGGATCAATCATCACGGGAGGTAAATTAGATGGAACTTGAAGCACTATTTCTGTCTCTTCTTTCTCTAGAATTCCCTGGAGATCATTGAGAGAATCTTGAATCACGGTGCTAATCATCACAGGCTTAGGGTGAGTTATAATCCCGTGGACATCATTGATATGAGACTCTAGTAGAGAATTAATAAGCGCTAATTGGCGATCGCCACTTTGGCGCATCCGTTCTAGCGTTGTTTTGGGCAAAAGAATATGATTCTCATAGGTATTGCCAGTTTGCATCAAATGCTCAAGCACCATAATCAATCCCGTAACAGGATTGCGTAAGTCATGGGAAACTGCATGGAGAAAAATGGTGAGTGCTTCTTCCGCACGCTTGCGTTCTGTAATTTCTGATTGCAGTTCAATATTTTGTAGTTCAATAGTTTGACGTTGTTTGGCAATCATTAAATGGGTACGAATTCGTACTAGGACTTCCTCATGCTCAAAAGGCTTTGTTATATAGTCCACAGCACCCATGGACAAGCCACGCACCTTATCTACTGTTTCTGAAAGTGCCGTCATAAAGATAATGGGTATCTTCTCTGTTTCAATATTTGCCTTGAGCCGTTGGCAAGTTTCAAATCCATCAATTCCAGGCATCATCACATCTAGCAGAATTAAATCTGGTTTTACGTATTTAATTTGCTCGATCGCACTTTCGCCATCAGTTGCGACTAACACCCGCAGCCCTACATCTCGCAGCAAGTTTACTAATACACTTAAGTTAGTGGGATTGTCATCTACAACTAGGACACAGCCTTCTAGCGCATGACAATTGGGAAGTTCGATAGTTTTATCGTATAGATTTAACAAGTGCTCACTCATAAAGTTAATTAACAACTAAGTTATTGCAGCTAGTAATTCCTAATCAAAGGTTTAAGACACATCCAAAATCACATTTGTTATTCTGTCAGTCAACCCGAAGCATTTGAAAATGATCACTTTCAGTATCAAAAAAAGTTTGTACTTCATATTCTGGAGAGATTTTCTTTTTAGAAGAGCATTGAAATTTTTGGAACAGAATACTTTGATTATAATGTCTGTACTGATTAATCGATTAATTTACAGCCATTTGACAATCTCCTGTTGTAAAACATCGTAAATAACTAGGCTAAACTGATATCTTTGGATCGCAGATTGAATAAATCTTTTGTAAAAAATTTTCATAAATAGGTAAACTTACTGCTAGCCACAAGTGGTGTTATGAAAATCCGATGTTTAAGCTTATCATTCCTCTCTAACACCGCATAAATTTGGGTTTAAAATTGTAGATAGTTAAGTGAAAGCGATCATATATGAATATACGCATTGGCAATGGTTATGATCTCCATCGACTCGTCAGCGATCGCCGACTGATCCTTGGTGGTGTCGAGATACCCTATGAGAAAGGACTACTGGGACATAGCGATGCCGATGTATTAACCCATGCGATCATGGATGCCATGCTAGGAGCACTTGCCCTCGGTGATATTGGGCATTATTTTCCACCCTCTGATCCCAAATGGGCAGGAGCCGATAGCATCATGCTATTGCAACAGGTTCAGCAGTTAATTGGCTCACAAGGTTGGCACGTGAATAATCTTGATGCCATGGTAATTGCGGAAGCTCCTAAACTCAAACCCCATATTAAAGTAATGCGTGATCGCCTGTCGCAAGCGATGAATTTACCCATAGATTGCATCAGTATCAAAGCCACTACCAATGAGGGACAGGATGCGATTGGACAAAAGGAGGCGATCGCAGTTCATGCAGTCGTGTTGCTAGTTAAAGGTGAGTAGCTATTAGCCGTTAGCTATTGGCTTTTAGCTTGTTGAGGTAAGAGTTTTATTTTTTGAGGAAAGATGGTAATCGTGAAAAGAAGTATGCAGCAGCAACTTAAGGTGAAACGATGGAAAACATTAATATTATTGCTGATTATCAGTATATTTTCTCTGTTGCTTTGGGGCTGTTCCATCAAATCTGAAGTTCTCAAAGACCGTTTGGTAGTCCCGATTGAGAATGATATCAAAACCTTTAATCCGATTCTAATTAATGATGCTTACAGTGGGATTGCGATCAGCTTTACTTTGACTGGGCTAGTTACCGAAAATGCGATTACGAAGAATTTAGATCCTGAACTAGCGGAGAAATGGGAATTTCAACAGGATGGCAAACAACTAATTTTTACACTGCGTCCCGACCTTAAATGGTCAGATGGTCAGCCTCTTACTGCTGATGATGTTCTATTTACTTTTAATGACATTGTTTTCAATGAGAAGATTCCTTCTGGCAGTCGTGATGTTTTGCGAATTGGGAAGTCTCAAACTTTGCCGAAAGTTCAGAAGTTAGATGATCGCCGCATTTCTTTCTTCATGAGTGAACCCTTTGCTCCAGCATTGCGAACGATTGGTGGTATCGGGATTTTGCCCAAACATATTTTTGCTCCCACTTTGACCGAACGTCCAAGTGACCAAAAATTACAATTTTTAGAAACTTGGACTCTGGCTACACCTGTTGAAAAGCTCGTGGGCAATGGTCCTTATTTGATTCAGGAATATCGTCCATCGGAACGAATTATCTATAAACCTAATCCTTACTATTGGAAAAAGGGAACTCCCTATATTGATAAATTTGTGATACAGATTGTAGAATCTCCAGACACAGCTTTGCTACGGTTTCGTTCAGGAGATCTGGATATGTACCGTTTGCGAGGGGAAGATTATCAACTTCTGAAACGTTTTGAAAAGCGAGATCGCTACAAAATCTATAATGCGGGTCCTGCAACTGGTCAAGCGTTCATTATGTTTAACTTGAATAAGGGACGAGATCCTAAGACAAATCAACCCTTTGTCGATCCTATAAAGTCTAAATGGTTTAATGATGTCAGTTTCCGTCGTGCTGTAGCCTACGCAATTAATCGTGAAGCAATGATTACAAATTTATCGCGTGGTTTGGCGCAAACGCAAAACTCACCCATTTCTATTCCCAGTCCCTATTTCCTACCACCCGAAAAAGGACTCAAAGTATATGACTATCAACCTGAGAAATCGAAGAAAATTTTGACGCAGGCTGGATATAAGTATGAGGCTGAGCAATTGCTAGATCCCCAAGGTAATCCAGTGCGCTTTACCTTGATGGCTCCCACGGGCGGGCGGGTTGCAATGGGTGCACAAATCAAAAACGATCTCGAAAAAATAGGGATGAAAGTAGATTTTAATCCTGTCGATTTTCGGATAATTACGGAGAAACTGGATAACTCCAAACAATGGGATGCAACATTACTGGGCTTTACAGGTGGTTCAGAGCCCAATAGTAGTATTAACCTTTGGGCAACTGATGGTGATTCTCATCTTTTTAACAAGGGACCTACGGGTGATGAAAAGCCTTTTGTCGGCAGGGAAATAGCTGATTGGGAACAAAAGATTCATGATCTGATGATTAAAGGAGCTCAAGAACTTGATGAAACTAAGCGTAAAGAAATCTATGCTGAATATCAGCAATTGGTACAGGAGCAACTACCACTAATTCATTTAACGATTTCTCTGTATCTGGTAGCTGTACGCGATCGCATAGAAAATGTCCAGCCTTCAGCCCTAGCAGGTAGTACTGGTGTCACCGGTGCACTATGGAATGTGGAACAGCTAAGGCTTAAATCCTAACCTATAGGAACCATTTTGGTAATCCTAAAAAAGGAAGCGACAGAGGAAAATTAGCCAATAAAACTAGCTATTGCGATTAGTGCAAAGTACCACTCACATTCAGCAATAATACTAAGTATTAAGACTCAACTAACCTCATTCATCAAACTTAGTATTTATGTCACCCGATTATATAAAAGCTCAATTAATCCTGCTTATTTCTATTGTTGCTGGAATTGCCTTTGTGGGCTGTATTTACGAAATATCTTATGGAGCGCCAGATTTGGGCTTTGCGGCAACTTGGGCAATTTTATTACTCAGTGTTCCTGTGGGCGTGTATAGCTTTATCAAGGCAGTCAGCCTCGCTCGTAAGTCTATGCAATAAAGAAATGTGCGCTTGGCGCACTTTCTTTACGAATAGCAATACCTAACTACGCAGGATTTTGAATTTTCACTTTTTTGCAAGCAAAGTAAAAAAACGTAACCATATCTTAATTTAGCAAATGGGCGATCGCCTCCATCAAAAAAGGCACAGCCGCCTCATCCCACAGCCCCTCAGAGCGTCGACCCGTCAATAACTGAAAATGCAAGTTAAAAGTATGATGATAACCATTTACCTCTAGACAAATATCTTCAGTCTCTAGCGTGCAGCAAATCTTTTCCCCATCCGATAGCTCAGTCGCCATATATTGCATCGTCTCCGCGAGTTGCGATGCTAATTTACAAAAATCCTTAAATTCACCCTCAGTTAGCTCGATTGCCCAACTATCTGCCCCCACTAGCCCCTTGTACATATCCACATCTGAGCGAAAGCCAATTCTCCAGCCATCACCACACAGTAAGTTTTTCGCTGAATTTTGATCCGTGAAATTCAACATAGTTCATGTCAGAATCTATAGTTGGTTGCATTAAGTGCCACCAACTATAAATTTAAGCATTTCAGTCACTTAAAATTTCAGGCTGGGAAATTTCATCAGACATTTCCATAATGGCGCGGAGGATCGGCTTCATCATTCGATCATCATAATCATCATCTTCATAGCGTCTGAGCTTGGCACGATTTGCTACTTGGACAGTAATACGATAACGGTTAGACGAAGCATTGATCAATTCTTCGACACGACGAATAATTTGCGATGAGTCAATAGTGTATCGTTTTGCCATACATCCGAACGAAAATGATTGTTTTATAGTCTAACGCGATCGCGCTCCTTTTGCACATCTATAGCCAATCAGCATAGAAAAAGCTATGCAATTATAAAGAAACTATTTCAACCTATCGAGTTTTGTGATGTAATATGAAAGTCTCGCATAGCTATTGGGCGGATTCTTCAAATCCATGACTGCAAAGAAAGTACTGGTAATTGACGATAGCATCATGATCCGCAAGATGGTCAAAAGCATTTTGGCGGGTAAATATGATGTTATAGAAGCAAGTGACGGTAAATCAGGTTTAGATGCTGCTCGCCGATCTTTTCCTGACTTGATTTTGCTTGACTTCGTGATGCCCAAATATAATGGCTATCAAACTTTACAAGCAATTCGTCGCGTCGAAGGGTTACAGAATGTTCCTGTAATAATGATTTCAGGACTCAAGGAGCAAGTTACTGAGCATGTTCCTGAGCCATTTACTGAGTTTGATTTTCTGGAGAAGCCGTTTGAAGCCGATGTATTGGTTTCACGTATCCAAAATTTCTTAAATACAGAGCCTGAAAAGCCTATATCGTCTGCAACTTCGAGAAGCTCATCTGCCTCTGCTGCACCTGCAATAAGAGAGGTGCAGCCCGTGAGTGAAGAGACTAGTACGCAAATGATTATCAATCGCCTCATATCAACCGAAACCTTGTTAGTACAAGGGATCGAAAACTTGATTCAACGTGAGGTAGTGGCGCGAATTAATGAGTTAAATACAAGGGTTGATCATCAAGAGCAAGCTATTAAGATGCTAAATCAACGTATGGACAAAATCTCTGAGCAAATTGATCATCATAATAAGGGTTTAATGGTGATTCTCAGAGAGTTGAAAAACTTGCAAGCTAAATAAAAGCTAATAAAAAGAAGGGTAGTTACTTAGTAACTACCCTTCTTTAGGAATTTAACGAGTAGCATCTAATGTGACTACAGGTATATTAATTGCAGAGTTAGCGATCGCTGTCCCTAGATCATTTCCCTTAGGTGTAGTGAAATAAAGAACAGCTAGAGGAAACGCCCCAACCACAATGCCTAGTAATGCTGGTACATAGAAGCCTGCATTAAAGCTGAGGATTAGCGCAAAGGCAAAGTTACCTGCATAGATGATTGTTGGAATTAGGATTTGCTGCCGATTTAGGACTGCTTGATCATGCTTGCCCCAAATTAATGAAGTTACAGTCATAAACAATGCACCTGTACCAAACCAACCAAAGAAATTTTGGTAAGGCATTCCATAAAATTCACCCGCTTGATGCCATTCCCAGAAAGGATATGGAGTTTGGCTCATTGCGGGATCAAGTACAAAGTCCCATGATGTAAGCATTAATGCACCAAGGGCGATCGCAGCAATCCGATAACCCCAACCCGTACCAAAGCGCATAATTGTTGCAGCAATTAAGAAGGCAGAAAAGCCCATATAAAACCATGAGAGAGGGATCGTAAATGGTACTAATCCCGCAATTTTGTAACCTAAACCGCTTAGATAGGAATATGCACCAAAGGGAAAGCCTGTGCTAGTGCCAAGTAATTCACTGCTTACAGAAATTCCGATCGCAGGGATGCAAAATGCTAGTGTACGCTTAAACCCAATAGTTTTCTTACCATAAAGAAAGGCGGCGATCGCTCCAAAGATCATGTAGGATGCGCCGCCATTTTGCATTCCCCATGAAAAGACCTGCAAACCAACTTCAGATAAGCTTTCAATAAAGGAACTATTGGGTAGGACAAAAACTAGACCAAATAGCCCAAATAACATCGAAACTAGGTGCATCCCTAAACTAAACCATTGTGCGGAGATCGCTCGCCTCATCACGCCATGTACTCCCAGAAATAGTTGAAATTTACTTGATCGTAATCTCAGAATTATTAGGCAAGGCACTTGGCTCTGCCTAATAACTCTAGAGTTTAAAATTTGCTTTAATTAACTTAACAAAAATATAAGCTAGCATACCATTCATTTTGAGTTTGATGCCTCAGACACTTAAACAACAAAGGTATTAGGGCTAATTTTTATGTTTATTTCCATGCCCATAATAATAAAAACGCCACTGTAACCGCAATCGCAAACCATAAAAAACTATCATCATTGCTAGTAGATGGTTTTTCTAGGGGAACCTCACGGAATGGCTTTTGGTTAGCACCACCTAGTCCTTTACTTCTCAAGGGTTTAGATTGATAGCTATCAGGAGATTCCAAGACAGGAACCTCGGAGACGACACCTTGCAGTTTACTCAAGGGGATCGCTGTGAAAATTCCCAACATATAGCGTGCTGATTTACGAATACTATTGGTGGGATGTTTTTTTAAACTTCGACATATAGCGATCGCCTCTTCAGTGCGACCATTGGCATCATAGGCATTGGCTAGCCAAACTAAAATTTCACCACCTAAGTTAGTTTCGACAATTGCCAGTTCACGGGCACGCTCTAGCAGGGAGATCGATTGTTGGTAGTTGCCCCTCTCAAAGCTGGTTACGCCTTGTTGGTAAAGTTCTGATGCTAGTTGATCGGCACTGATTTCTTCCATCAATAAATTTTTGCCTCCATATTTTCGAGATTTACCATTTCCTCCATATCCTAAAGAAACATCTCAAAATTTACAACAATTTCATTTCTGGGTAGACCTACAAATTTTACAAGCCCAGAGACAAAAGCTTTGATTAGCAAGGCTATTGTCTCTGCGATTTGAGACTCTTTTGCTTATCAAAAGAATCTCAAATCGCATTTCTTAAAGCTTTAACAATTTGGTAGTTAGCTGCAGGTAACTGGTAACGATCTAAGTCATCAACTGTTACCCAGAGAATTTCCGAACAGGCGATCGCTTGAGGCTCACCCATAATATGTTGGCAGTGATGCACGATCAAACTGACTTTCAGGGTTTCATATTCGTGATCGATGGTAATTAAATGATCGCCAACTTCTACCTCGATCGCTAGCTCCTCTTGCACCTCTCTTTTAATGCAGGCTGCCGCATCCTCATCTGGCTCAATCTTACCACCAGGAAATTCCCAATATCCCGCCAGTTCACCCTCAGGCAAACGACGATCAATTAGAATACGTTGGCGATCGCGATCCCAGACTACACCAACGCCAATGCGGCGATACTTTTTTAGCGGTATAGCAACATTAGTCATCAATAAACTCCAATCCCCTAGCTAAAGGGGTTAAACCTTTTTCTGCTAACCATTCAGGGTTATACATTCGGCTTTGATATCTCCCACCACCATCACAGAGAATGGTTGCAATCGTATGCCCTTTACCCAATTTTTGTGCTAACTTCACCGCACCAACCACATTAAGTGCTGCTGAACTACCAACAAATAAACCATCATGCTTGAGTAAATACTGAGCCATCTCGATCACCTGCTGGTCAGTTCCACGAAAAGCTCCATCTAACCTAGCGCGATTAAAATTCGCTGTTGCGCGATTAATACCAATTCCTTCAGTAATTGAATTACCCTCAGCCTTAAATTCACCCCTAGTGATATAGCTATACAGACCTGAACCTGTGGGATCAATTAAATAAGTTGCAATTTGTGGATTCTGCTCCTTCAGATAAGCGGTAACACCGCCAATTGTGCCACCTGTCCCCGATGACATCACAATGCCATCAAGCTCACCACCCGTTTGCCTCCAGATTTCAGGGGCGGTTGTTTGGTAGTGAGCATCAGAGTTAGACATATTCTCAAACTGGTTTGCCCAAAAAGCATTTTCAATTTCTTCTGCGCGTCTTCGAGCTACATGATAGTAATTGTCAGGGTTAGTAAAAGGTGCAGGATTAGTAAGTTCTACTTCCGCGCCTAGAGTTCTCAGCAAATCAATTTTTTCCTGTGATTGATTGCTGGGCATGACGATCACACTGCGATATCCACGGGCATTTGCAACTAGAGATAGCCCAATACCAGTATTACCTGCTGTACCTTCTACGATCGTGCCACCTGCCTTCAGAAGCCCTGATTTTTCAGCTTCTAACACCATAAACAAAGCAGCCCGATCCTTGACACTCCCTCCAGGGTTGAGAAATTCGGCCTTACCTAAAATCGTGCAGCCAGTTGCTGCTGATAGAGACTCAATTTCAATCAGGGGAGTATTACCCACAGAATTTGCAAAGCCAATCCGAATATCTCTGATCATGGAATATTAAAAGAAATGAACTACAGCAAAGATTTACAACTTGTTGATCAATATCAGTATATTTGGGTCTGTAATTAGTTATATAGATATTCGCAAATTTGCATTTTCTCAGTTTATTTCGAATAAACGCCATTTATTGCAAATAAACTTGCAAATAAGTGTACAAAATAAACTAAGTCTCAAACAATGCTTTGCCAACGATATCTGCTCTATACTACGACAAACATATGAAATTTTTAGTCGCCATTGATGGCTCTCAAGCTGGCGAACATGCTCTTGACAAAGCACTAGCTCTCGCCGCACCACTTAAAGCAGAAATTGTTTTGTTGACTGTCGTTGAGCCTCTCAGCAGCTATGTTCCTGAAGTGATGTTACCTACAGGAGACTGGGTTGGCTGGCGTGGGCTGCCTGATGTGGAGCTTGAACGCAAAATCTTGAGTGCTGGACAAGCCTTATTACAAAAGGCTCAGGATACCTGTCAGTCTGCTCAACTCGAAAGTCGTACTAGACTTGAGACAGGGCAGCCTCGTGATGTAATCTGTTATGTGACCAAAGAGGAAAGCCCAGATTTATTAGTACTTGGATCAAGGGGATTAGGTTCAATTGAACGGTTGATGCTGGGTAGTGTCAGTGATTATGTAGTTCATCATTGTGTCTCTCCCGTTCTCATTGTGCGCTAGAATCTATAAAAAACGTGATTGTGGATAGTCCTCCTAAACGACAAGTACTTGTATGCCAATATCGCACCTGCCTGAAAGATGGTGCAGACCGAGTTTTGGCAACATTTCAAAAAGAGTCAATTCCTAATGTCACGATCAAAGCTTCTGGGTGTCTAGGTCTCTGCGGATCTGGTCCAATGGTTGTTGTTTTACCAGACAACGTATATTACTGGCACATTAACCCCAAAAAAGCAAAAGCCATTGTCACTACGCATTTACTTGGTAATACACAAATAGAATCGCTCATGCATCCAAGATTGCATCCACACAGATAGAGTCAGTGCTAAAGCATTGCCTCTATCTGTATGATTTAGTGATATAGCAATTGAATGATTTTCAAGATATCAAAATATATGCCAAAGGCTATTTGGAATGGTGCTGTCCTTGCGGAGAGCGATCGCTGTGAAGTTGTGGAGGGAAATCAGTACTTCCCTGCTGATTCTCTGAATATGGAATATTTCAAGCCTAGCAGTACTCATACAACTTGTGGTTGGAAGGGTGTTGCAAGCTATTACAACATCGAAGTTAATGGTGAAATCAACAAAGATGCTGCATGGTACTATCCTGAACCCAAAGATGCAGCTAAAAAGATTAAAGGGCATATAGCTTTTTGGAGAGGTGTCAAAGTTCAGGTATGAAAAGCATAAAAGCAAAACGTCGTTAGCATGGCTTGCTTTTATGTATTTAACGTCAAATTGACGAAAGCGAAAACTGGCAAAAATCGCTTAGCGATTTTTGCCAGTTTTATCATTTACTTTGTATGGCTAAAATAAATTTTAGAGTCGGCAAAATCTTATATCTTGCAAGATATCTTAAACATTAATAGCTTTGATATGGGCTTGACGTGAAATAGGAGAACTAACTCGATGCAAGGCACTGCGGGGTAATACTCGTAATACTTCCTCGCTGGTGGTGATACCAGAGTTGAGTTTATTGATCGCTGCCTTGCGGAAAGAATTAAAATCTATTTCGTTAAGATAGCGATTCATTTGGGTAATTGTCCCTTCATAAATCATGTGACGAAAGGCATCATCAATATCGATCAGTTCGACAATCGCTTCCCGTCCAATGTAACCTGTGAAAAAGCATTTTTTACAACCTTTGCCCTTACGCCACTTTGTGGGATCAACATCTTCTCGCTCTAGCCTTAGGGCTTGTAATTCTGGAGCTTGTGGTTGATGGGGAACTGAGCAATGGGGGCAGTTTTTACGGACAAGACGCTGAGCAACTACACCTATTAGAGCATCACTAATTAATCCAGGATCAGGACCTAGATCCTTAAGTCGGGGGATCGCACTTGCCGCATCGTTGGTGTGCATTGTCGAGAGAACCAAATGTCCTGTCAGAGAAGCACGGACAACTGTTTCCGCCGTTTCAGGATCACGTACTTCACCAACCATAACGATATCAGGATCTTGCCTGAGGATGGCACGCAGTCCTGCGGCAAAGGTCATGCCTGCAGGTTCGCAAACTTGTGTTTGCGTAATATTTGGCAAAACATATTCAACGGGATCTTCTACGGTAATCACATTGACATGCTCTTGGGCGATCGCTTGCAGGCTGGTATACAGAGTACTGGTTTTACCCGATCCTGTCGGTCCAGTCATAATGATCAGTCCTTGAGGTTGTCGTAACCAACTGTCGTAAATTTGCAGAGTGAGATCGCTAAAGCCCAAGGATTCCAAATGATTTGAAAAAGGATTATTGCGAGGCAAAAGTCGAATTACCGCTTTTTCGCCACAGACACAGGGTAGGGTACTCACCCGCATATCGAGATTGAGATTGAGGTTTTCATCGCTGGTATATTCCTTGCCAATGCGTCCATCTTGAGGGCGGCGACTATCGGCAATATCCATATTGGACATTACCTTGAGGGCGACGATAATTTTGCGACTGATTTCAAGGGGCAAGGTTTTGATATCGCGCAAAATTCCATCTATGCGATAGCGTACCCTTAGACCCGTAGGGGTTGGCTCTAGGTGAATGTCACTGGCGCGATGTTGTAGGGCGATCGAAATCAGGGCATTAATGCGCCGAGTTTGATCTACCGCTTGAGATAGGTATAAATCGGTAACTTCACCAATATCAACTTGCTCAGTTTCACCTGTGAGGGGATTGATCGGTTGTGCTGAATGAATTTGATTAGGATTAGGAACATTTTGGCGACGAAACCATGCGCGATAACTATCGGCTGAAATTCTGAGGACTTTAATTTCTGTGAGAGTGCGATCGCTAATTAGCTTGATCTGTTCGTGACTAATATTGTGGGGGCTACCGATATAAAAACAATTGCGCCATAGCAATAAGGGAATTACAGGTGGCAAAAGGCTGCGATCTTCAAATTCGCGAAAAAATCTATGATTTAAATCTTGATCTAACCAATCTAGATGGACATTGCCATGAATATCAATTAGAAACTGCAAAGCCTCTTCACAGGAAGCAATGTTGCCATGACGCAACCGTTTCCAAACAGATTCCCCTATTGATTCTAATACCTGACTCATTCCCAGTAGCTCCTTGTAGAACTTGCCAATATCCTACCAGCAAATTAAAGCTGTGATTTGTCATCTCTATAAACAGTAAAAGGACAAAATATTGCTTTGTCCTTTTGCAATTTACTTCATCTCATTATATTTTTTATTGAACTGTTTCTTAGCCTGCTCATAAACCTCAAGTGTAATTTGCTGAAAGTTGTTATCTTGAGCATATTTTTCAATCTTTTTAAAAGCAAAGGGTCTCACAAAAAAAGGGATGTCCTTAAGTTTTGCCTCAGCTTCGGCAGTCCATGCAATTTTTTCACTCATTGATTTTTAATTTATACTTCGGCTAGATTTTTAGGCAGATTACTCAATATTTTATACTTTACAAATTTTAAAGCGTTTTCTCGATGGTAGTGCTGCAAAGTCTTTTTTTAGTAATTGTGATGCGGGCGCTTCGCGCCCGCATCACAATTACATTGCATGACTACCTTCTCGATTAGTGAAGTTCGGAGTTCTCTTGCCTTCGTCAAGAAAACCCTGTATCAAGGTTCAACTTCATGCCAAGTTTCTAAAAGTGCTAACGCTTCATTACACCAATCAATCCAGTCTTGCTCAAAGTTAATGCCTCGGCGTAGGGTCAAATAGGCGAAACGATATTCCCTCTGACCGTCTTGAGATGAGCTAAAAAAATTACGCTCGATCGCTTGATAAATTTCTAGTTGTTGTTGATGCAATTGGCAATGCTCCCTAATTTTATTAACGATTTCAGCTTCAGGAATAAGGTAGCCAGCGTAAATTTTAAGCAAAAATTCATCTTTTATCGGTGCGATGGTGCTGGTTTGCCGTAACCATGTTTTTAGATGCGACAAGCCTAAATCTGTAACTGAAAATATTTTTTTGTCGGGTCTGCCCTCCTGGGCGATCGCTTCGGCTGTAATCCAGCATTGTTGTTCTAGTTTGGTTAGCTCTCGATAAATCTGTTGGTGGGTCGCCTGCCAGAAAAATCCCACCGACCCGTCAAATAGTTTGGCGAGATCGTAACCGCTTTTCGGCTCAGAAATTAAAGAAACTAATATGGCATGAGCAAGAGACATATTTTTAATCTTTTGAAAGATTTACGAAGAATAGGATTGACATATGCACTTAGTTTAATATACATTCATTTTTATATTCAACTAATTGCATATAAAAATGAATGTCAAGCTATGAATAAGCGAATTCTAATTTTGCAAGGAAATCCCTGCCAAGATAGCTATTGTTTTGCCCTTGCTGAAACTTATAAGAAATCAGCGATCGACTCTGGTGCAGAAGTGCGCGAAATTATAGTTAAAGATTTACAGTTCGACCTCAATCCTCCAGAATATCAACACCAACAGCGACCTCAACTTGAAGATGATTTAATCAAATCTCAAGAAGATATTCAGTGGGCTGAACATCTCGTTTTTGTCTATCCAACTTGGTGGGGAACAATGCCTACTTTGCTAAAAGGATTTATAGATCGAACATTCACTTCAGGATTTGCATTTAAATATCGCTCAGATTCAGTTTGGTGGGATCGTCTCCTGAAAGGAAAAAGCGCCAGATTAATCGTCACCATGGATACTCCTCCCTTATATTTCAAACTTGCCTTTGGACAACCTGGGCATACAGCGATGAAAAATACTATCCTTGAATTCTGCGGTGTCAAGCCCGTAAAAATCACTTCATTTGGCATTATTAAATCTTCTGATCTCAAACAAAGACAGAAATGGTTGCAGCAAGTAGCTTTGTTAGGAAAGAAACAGTTATGAGCATCATCGATCCTGAACAAATCCCCAACCTTAAAGGTTCTAATTATCCAGATGCTTTTAAGTCAATAGTCGCTGGACGTGAGAAAAAACGTCTCAGTGAGGTAACAGGAATCAAAAACTTTGGCGTGAATTTAACTACACTACCACCAAAAACTCAATCTGCTCTTCGTCATTGGCATACTAAACAAGATGAATTTATTTATATCTTATCGGGAGAAATAACTCTAATTACCGATGAAGCAGAATCTATTTTAAAAGTTGGTCAAGCAGCAGGATTCCCTGCAGGCAAGGAAAACGGGCATTGTCTCTATAACCATACTGATCAAATTGCAACCTATCTTGAAATTGGCGATCGCACTCCCAATGATGCAGTGAACTATCCCGATGACGATCTTATTGCCATAGCGACCGAACAAGGCTGGCAATTTACCCATAAAGATGGAACTCCCTATTCTTCTTAGAATCTATTAAAAAAGAGAAAACCATGACTATAACTATTGACAAACAAGCAACACAAGCATCTTGGGCAAAAGCGATCGCTAAGCCAGCGATAGAATTCCCTCTCACTCAACTCTCAATTGTTTCTGGCAAAATCCCTGCCAATCTTAAAGGTTCTCTCTATCGTAATGGACCTGCCCGACTAGAACGTGGCGGAATGCAAGTGGGACATTGGTTTGATGGTGATGGCGCAATTCTGGCCGTACATTTTGCTGAAGGTCAAGTCCGTGCCACCTATCGTTATGTACAAACAGAAGGATATCTCGCAGAAGAAAAAGCGAATAAACTGATTTATGGCAACTATGGCATGACTCCTAAAGGCTTATGGTGGAATCGTTTTGGAAAATCGTCAAAGAATGTGGCTAATACTTCTGTGATCGCTTTACCTGACAAGCTCCTTGCCTTATGGGAGGGTGGACTGCCCCATGCCCTTGATTTGGAAACTCTAGAGACCTATGGCTTAGAGAATCTGGAAGGACTAGATCATCAACGTTCCTATTCAGCACATCCTAAGCGTGATTCTGAGACTGACGAGATCTTTAACTTTGGCGTTTCCTATGGCAAGAACGCAACTTTAAATTTGTATCGCAGCGATCGCCATGGCAAGCTAATCAAAAAAAATCAAGCGACTTTACAAGGTCTACCAATGATTCATGATTTTGTACTAGCTGGTGATTATCTAATTTTCTGTATACCACCATTGCGGATGAATCCCTTTCCAGTATTACTCAATCTCCAAAGTTATAGCGATTCTCTAGCATGGAAGCCTCAAGAGGGTACAGAAATCTTGGTATTTGATCGCCATAATCTCGAACTAGTTAGCCGTAATATTGCTGAGTCTTGGTTTCAGTGGCATTTTGGTAATGGCTATAGTGATCACAATGGCAATCTCGTATTTGATCTCATCCGTTATCCAGACTTTGCTACCAATCAATTCTTAAAGGAGGTTGCCACAGGTAAAATCAAGACTCCAGCTAAGGGAACTCTTTGGCAAATGCGCCTCAATCCCCAAACGGGTGAATTTCTCGAAACTTCACAGGTACTAGATCGCGGTTCTGAATTCCCCATTGTTGCCCCTGCCCAAGTTGGTAAAAATTCTCGCTATACTTATCTATCTATCCACCATTCTGAAGATGAACAAACAGAATTATTTGATGCGATCGCCCGTTATGATTACCAAACCAATACTTTAACTGAAGCTGATCTAGGTACAAATCGCTATCCAATGGAGCCATTATTTGCCCCTGATCCCACCAATCCTGACAAAGGTTATATTATTACCGTCGTCTTTGATGGCGATCGCGAATGCTCCGAAGTATGGATCTTTGATAGCGATCGATTAGATGATGAGCCTATTTGTCGCCTTGCCCTACCAAGCATTGTACCAATGGGATTTCACGGCACTTGGCGATCGTAAAATAAAGGGGGTACAACGTACTCCATTTATTACTCCATAATTTAAGATATGAAAATTTTGCAGGCTGATGCCAACTATACTTTTCGTTCTTATTTTGAGCTATCCAATGATACAGATGAAATTTTGGCTGAGTTTGATTACAAACTTGTCAAAAAACGCTTGCAACTACCAAGAACTAGCCGTCAATTATCAGGACTGTCAGAACTAAAACAGAACCTTGAAAATGTACTTCCCTATGTGCCATTAACTAGCGAAACTGCAAGGCGAGAAATTTTGGTAGCTCCTGTGTTAAGTAAAGTTGCCATGATTTGTCAACAGATCCTGCGAATTGAATATCCTGTGAAGGTTAGCAATCTTCTGCAAGGGAATCTAGATTACTTAATTCGATCTATCCATAGTCTCATTGTTGTTGAAGCAAAACGAGATGATTTGACTCGTGGGTTTACGCAGTTAGCAGTTGAAGCGATCGCTTTATCGATGTTAGATGAAGCGCCAGATCGTCTCTATGGTGCGGTTACTATTGGCAATCTATGGATATTTGGGATTTTAGATGTTACTTCTCGAACCATATTTCAAGATATTGGTTCGTATACCTTACCCGATGATTTAGAAGATTTAATTAGCATTTTAGTAGGAATTCTAGAATGAGCAAAGGGCTTAAGCTCCTTGTTTGTCTCACGACAAGAGATTATTGAAAGTGTTGCAACACTTTCAATAATCTCTTAGTTCGATTTTAGGTGCAAAGCACTGTAACAGTTCAGGCGATCGCTATAATTGGTATAAGATCATCGGTTGATATTAGATTAACTTGGTATAAGATCATCGGTTGATATTAGATTAACTTTCTATTTAAAGATCTGACCAAGTTTTCGATATTACAAAAGATGCCACCAAGGTTACAGGTTAAAACCGAAGATTGCTCACCCCTAGGACTATATGTTCTTCAATATTTAGAAGAACAAGACATTAGTATGAACCATCTGGCAGAATTGGCTGGTGTGCCCCAACCAAGGCTTCGTGGTGCTTGTTTTAAAGGAACATGCCCCACACCTGAAACCTTACGAAAGTTGGCAAAAATTATGGGGAAACATCATTTAGAGCTGTATACCCTGGCATATCAGGGTAGGATTGAACAGGTTCCCGAAGATGTCGATGATAATTTGTTGGATATATTAATTAGGCAAATGCTAGAAACTGCCCGCGAGTTAAATTTAGCAATGCCCAAAATTCAACCATCCAAAGCAAAAATTCGTAAGGCTTTAATAGAATTGGGCTTTAGGGAAAAGCGCGAAGAGATATCTTAAGTCTTGACGATGCAAGGCACATTAAAGATTAAGCAGTAAGGATTTAAGGTTGATCTTTTCCGAGTGATGCCGCTAGTTTCTGAAACCGACGGGGATCTCCCTCTTCCAAGTTCTCCGCTCTCTCTTGACGCTTAATTTCATAGAGTTTTTTGAGAATATCCTGCCAATCATCGGGAGTTAAAGGAGATTTTTGAGCTTCAGATTGTTCTAGCTGGATAGATGTATGCGCCTCTGGTGTAGTATTTTGCTGAATATTTTTTAAGGCAAGCCATACACGAGCACGTACTGCCAATGTTGATTCCTTATTCGCCATTTGCTCAAGTTGCGATTGAATCTCCGATAGCCAATGCGGATAGTTATCAGCGATCGTTATTGCCAAAGCCTGTAAACCCACAACCGCCGCGTAACGTACTACCCATTCATCATCCTGATGCGCGACAAATAGTAATGCTTCCAACGCTTCCTCTTGAGCAATTTCACGAAGTTCATCAGGAAACCAATGCCACTTCATTAAACCTAAACCCTTAACTGCCGCACGGCGCACACTAAAAGCAAAATCCGCAGTCGCTACACCCAGCAAAGTTGCCAATCCTCGCGGATCACCAATCCCTGCTAAAGCTCGAATTGCCCACGACCGCGCTGTGTAGTTATGCATATCCAGAAGTTCCAATAACGCAGGAACTGCTGGATCGCCTAGCAAAATCAGTCCATCCACAGCAGCAACGGCAGCTCCAGGGTTATTGTAACTCAGAGCTTCAATCAAGGTTGGAATCGCTCCTTCTAACCGAGCATTTGCAAGATTTTGGACTGCTTCAAGTAGTCGATTAGAAGAATCTGCTTCTTCTACGGCTTGAATGAGTTGGGAAAGAGACATATATCAGTAAATTAGATGAGGCAAGCAAAGTAAAGGATAGCTTTGTAGTTTCTCTACTTTACAATAAATCATCCATCAGAGCCATGACCCTAACTGCACCTGCGGTCAGATCAGGAGGTGTAGCAAGTGGTATTTGTTTTTCTAATACACCTTTGAGAGAAATTAATTTGAGACTATTTTCCGCCATTGTGTTGCTAATCGCTTCCGCTGCTCCCAAATAGCCGATCGCACCTAAATCAGAAAGAACAGTTCGCCGCAATTGTAAATCATTGTTGCTTAGAGCCTTAATCAGAATATTACCGTAATGATCTGCGGTTTCTGGATCGGACGAAAGCTGATACATGGCACGTGCCGCCGCATACTTCACTCTAGGAATGGGATGTTCCAAATATGGCAAGATCTGGGGAATTGTCTCCACAGCTCCTAAAGATCCCAAGGCTTCAAGAATTGCGTCAAAAGGTTGTTCAGTTTCTAAACCTGATATTTCTAAGGTGATCGGTGTATCAAGCATAGCCAATAACTTGGGAATACTGGCTATATCACCAAGCATTTCTAAAGATTGAGCCGCAGCCTCGCGTACATAAAAATCCTTACAGTCTAATGAGCGAATTAATGCTGAGACAGCACTGCGATCGCCAAGCTTTCCTAAAGCCCTAGCAGCATTACGTCGCAATGGATACCCACCTGCATCGGTGCGATCGGCTTCATCATCTAGAGCATTAATTAAAAGAGCGATCGCTCTAGGATCTTTCACTCGAAATCGTCCAAGCCACCATGCTGCATAGATCCGTAATCCTAAATCTTCACATTGCAAATTAATGAGTGCCTGTTCTAAGGTCAACTGATTATCGTCAGGAAGTTCGGATTCACTCATGTTTTGTCACTAAAAAATTTTCAAGTCTCCATTTTGTTGTGGTCAAAATGGAAATTCACATACAGCATTTTACAATCAAACAAACCCTCATTTTATGGCTGTCGAAGAGAAAGTCGGCACGAAGCGCCGACTTTCTCTTCGACAGCCATAGTTGGAAAGTATTGCTTCGTAATACTTTCCAACTAAAAAAGACACCCCCTCAGGGATGCCTTTTTTAGAATCCGAAGAATCTAATCAAATATCGAACTAGAGCAATGCGTTGATAGCATAATCGAGGTAAGAGTTTGCTTCGGAAGCAGCGTCACCGCTCAAACCATGGTTAGCCTTGATGTACTTCAAAGCTTCAACGTACCAGCTAGGAGACAATTCAAAAGTACGGTTAATTTCAGCCAAGCCACTGATGAGGTAGTCATCAAGAGGACCTGTACCACCAACAACCAACGCATAGGTTACGATGCGAAGGTAGTAACCGATGTCTCTGGCACACTTGTCCTTGCCTGTTTGGCTGGAGGCATAGTTAGAACCAGGAGTATTGGTGGTGTAAGGGAACTTTTGGTAAACAGCATTAGCTGCACCTGCAACCAAAGAGTCAGCCTTTTCGGTCAAAGCCTTAGCAGCAGCTAGACCAGATGCTGCTTGACGAAAGCGACCAAAAGCAACTTGCAATTCACTAGCGCTGAGGAAACGACCTTGAGAATCTGCTGTAGCTAGAGCTTCAGTTAAAGGGGTTTTTGACATGACTTACAATATCTCCAAATAAATTTTTTAAACAATCAAAAGACGCAAACTAAGCAACTGCTGCAGCAGCTCTGTCAAAGTAGCTGCCGAGTTCAGCAATCAAGCTGCTGCAATCGCCGCGAGTAATACCGTTAGGATCGTTAGCAATTGAGATCGCTGCATCCTTCATCTTTTGAACACCAACCGCAACGGAAGCACCAGGAGTACCAAGAGCCAAGTAGGTTTCTCTCAAACCGTTCAAGCAACGGTCATCCAAGATACTGGAATCGCCTGCGAATATAGCGTAGGTTACATAGCGCAAAATAATTTCCATGTCGCGCAAGCAAGCAGCCATACGACGGTTGGTGTAAGCATTTCCACCAGGTGCGATCAATGCAGGCTGCTCAGCAAACAAAGCACGAGCAGCGCTAGCAACGATTGCAGAAGAGCTACCAGTGATACGGTTAACGATGTCAATACGCTTGTTACCATCAGCAACGAGTGCATTCAAAGCATCTAGCTGAGAAGAGGTGAGGTATGCGCCACGTGAATCAGCTTGGGATACTACCTTGGCAAATGCATCTAATGTCATGTTACGTTTATCTCCAAATATGTTTAAGTGTCTTTATAAAGACCGAGATAGGCAGAGCCAATCATTTTTTTGCTAAATCTATGCAAGTTCTGAACTTTAATTAATTTTTAATTTAACTAGAAAATTAAAAAGTCAGAATTAGCTAGAAAAAGTTTTTATTTTTAATTTAAAGAGTTGTTTTTCTCAACCTAACTAGCTAAATTTTTTCTCGCTGGTTTTGTTTGGCTTCGATTTCCAACTTCTATGTTTATACTATGTCGTTGGATCGTTTTTTATTACAGATTGTCACAATTTATAACAGCTTGTTTCGAGATCAAAAAGTTGAGTATAGAAAAGCACATTTTCCTTAACAGATGAATAGCCAAAAACACTTGTATATAAAGGGTTTTCAGCCCTTTAGAAGTATTAAGAAGATTAAATATGATTTTTTCCTATATCTTCCCTAAACCAGTTAGGAAGCCATATTTCTACTCTTCTGTTCACTTGGAACCATAAATAATGATTTTTAGCTAAAAAGGAGGCACGGTAGTGCTGCAAAGTAATTTTTTTAGTAATTGTGTTGCGGGCGCGAAGCGCCCGCAACACAATTACATTGCATAACTATCAAGGAGGCGCAAAGCACCTCCTTTTTTGAGAAGTTTTTTGAGGGATTTAAGAAGCCACCTTTAGATCTGCACTCAATGGGAAACCTAATGCTTCGCGTTGAGCATAATAAAGTTTTGCCACCTGTCGAGCCAGATTACGGATGCGTCCAATATAGCGAGTACGCTCGGTTACGGAGATTACTCCTCGCGCATCTAGTAAGTTAAAGGAATGGGAGCATTTCAATACATAGTCAAAGGCGGGTAATACTAGCTCGGATTCTAGTAAATTCCCTGCTTCCTTTTCATATTGGAGGAATAGCTGAAACAATAGGTCAGAATCTTGAGGCTTACCGCCAAAGTTGCCAAAGTTGTAGCCGCTATGCTCGACTTCGCCTTGGTGATGTACTTGACCATATTTGATGTCGCCTAATTCTGGGTGTGATCGCCACACAATGTCATACACTGAGTCCACGCCTTGGAGATACATCACCAAGCGCTCTAAACCATAGGTGATTTCCGCAGAAACAGGGCGACAGTCTAGACCACCAACCTGTTGGAAGTACGTGAACTGGGTAACTTCCATGCCATCTAGCCAGACTTCCCAACCCACACCCCATGCACCGAGGGTGGGTGATTCCCAGTCATCTTCAACGAAGCGGACATCGTGATCGGCGGGATCGATACCAAGATATTTCAAACTATTGAGATATTGCTCTAGCACATCATCGGGAGATGGCTTAAGAATTACTTGAAATTGATAATAATGTTGCAAACGGTTAGGATTTTCGCCATAGCGTCCATCGGTTGGACGGCGGCATGGTTCGACATAGGCAACGTTCCAAGGCTCAGGTCCGATCGCTCTTAGGAAAGTATGCGGACTCATGGTTCCCGCACCCTTTTCAATGTCGTAGGGTTGAGCAATCAAACATCCGCGATCGCTCCAGTACTTTTGCAACGCCAAAATAACTGACTGAAAATCCATGCTTTACGGGGCAATAACACTCTAATCTTCTTAATCCTACCAGCGATCGCCTTGACATTCTTGATAGAGGTACTTGATCCATACTTATGCAAGGATCAAGTACCTCTATCTAAGTGACCAAGAACTAGTTAACACTTGCTTTGTTGTTGTCAAAGCATATATATCGATCATCCCTGGATATCTGGATGCTCCTCGCGTTTTTAAGCTAGACATACCTAAAGCAATTTTGACATTGCCATTGTCGCCAATTTTGGCACATCGACTAAAACGGCTATGGGCATTGACAAAGATGGTGCTGCTATTGATGCGACTCACAAAGCGATCTCGTTCAGATAGGGAGTCGGTTAGTAACACATCCGCATGACCACTACTATATTGATTGATCCAGGCGATCGCCTCTTCCGTATCCTGCACCACTTTAATGGCGATGGTTTCATCTAAATATGATTGTCCCCACACATCTTCAAGCTCAATTGCCTTATCAATCATTGCTTTACTAGGTTTATCTGTTTCATCACTATGGTTCTCCTCAAGGAAATGACGAAAATAAGTTGTAGTCCATGCACAGCCCCTTACTACCAAACCTTGCTTTTGAAGACGAACAATCCACTCGCCTAAACCTCGATCTAGCCATGATTGATGCACAACTACTTTTTCGATCGCATTTACAGCATCAGGCTCACCTTTGCGACTATTTAAAATAATTTCCTTAGCAAAGTCGAGACTGCCTGAAGCCGATAAATATAGATAACAATTACCCATCGAGATCGGTAAGGCAGAAACGGTGGCTTGCTTACTCACCTGTTGTACAAAACTGGGGCGACCATAGGGAATAACTAACCGCAAATATTTTTCTTGAACAATTAGCTCTTTCAGAGCAACCCCTTTAGGTACAGAGGTCATACATGCTTCAGGAAATCCCCTAGAGAGGAGGACATCTTTTGCGATCGCTGCGATCGCTTCTTGAGTATATGTACCTTCATTGCCACCCTTGAGAATGATTGTGTTACCAACCTTGAGGCACATGCCTGCCGCAATCAATCCCAATTGGGGAAATCCTTCATACACAAAAGCAACTACACCTAAGGGGATGCGTTGATAACCATTGATTCCCACATGCAGGGTCAGGGGATCAGGCAAGCCAGAAAGCTGCCTCAAACATTCGATCGCGTGATTCAGTCTTTCAGGAGTTAGTTTGAGCCACTCAAGGACGATCTCAGGTACTGCCATATCTCGGCTAGATTCTAAATCCAAGGTATTTGCTTCTAAAATTGCATTTTTATGCTTTTTAATTACTTCAGCAAGCTCTAACAATAAACTATCGCGTTCTTTTATAGGGATTTGTGCGAGTTGTAGTGCGGCAGCATGGGATTTATAAATGAAGCCTGTAAGGTCTTCTGGTGACATATGGGTAATAACTACTTAAATACAAGACTGGAAAAATTTCTATATGAATAAAAATTAGCGAAATTTTCTAAAAAATATTCTTAAAAGGTTTCTAAAAACTGCGACGGCGCAATATGAGCAACCGCCATACTAACAAACTTAACAGGGTAAACAACAAGATCACTAGGGGTATAGTAAAAGCTGATTTAGGATCCAGTATCCACATAATTACTAGTGATAAAAACAGTAAAGAGGTTATATACATCAAGACTGTTTCTAGCAAAGGATATTGCTGATATTCACGAATGGCTCGCCATTTGCCAATCCATTGCCATTTATGGCGTTGAGAGTCAATCCCTCCTACCTGTAATAGACTATAGCCATCATTCTCTAACTCAAACAATAATGAGCAGCGATCGCAGCCAAAAGCATCCGTCAATGCGATCGGTTTTAACTTTCCTCGTTTGCGTGGGCAAGGACAAGGATAAATTTGCTCTAGGTCGATTTTTTGAGGCTTATGAATATGCACTAGACAAACAAGCTCAACCAAAATGCTAACAAAATGTATATTCAGAGCAAGAGTGAGTTATCTAAGAATTGTATATCAATACAAATAAGGTAAAGGCAACAATATTAAGTAGCCTATTTACCAATATAGCGATCATCTTAAATTCATTAAAATTTCATACTACAGCATTCTCAAAAAAATTTGTGCTGCAATTCACCAAGATTGATGTATTATTCAATTCGGTGTCAAAAACACCTATCACAAGCGGATGTGGCGGAATTGGTAGACGCGCTAGATTTAGGTTCTAGTATCTCTGATGTGAGAGTTCGAGTCTCTCCATCCGCATTTAACAAAACCAAAAGAGCCAGTGCTATGCACTGGCTCTTTTGGTTTTGTTAAGTCTCATCAAGATTATTACAGGCTCTTTAATCTGTAAGAGATCCAAGGAATTTTCAAAAATTTATGTTATAAGTTCTTATCTCATTCTATAAATAAATGCCCTATCATCACTTATTGAGAATTGAGATAAATGCTTACTGACCTAGACTTACTCTTTAAAATCCCCCAAATTACTTATGTCCGAAACTGTAATTAGAGTAGAGAATCTAAGTAAAAAATATATAATTGGTCACGAGAGAGAAAGATATACAGCTCTAAGAGATGTTATCGCTAATGGCATAAAATCAATAGGTAAAAGATTTTCTAAGCATGAATATATTGATCCAAATATCGAAGAATTTTGGGCACTTAAAGATATCTCTTTTGAAATTAAACAAGGCGATCGCGTTGGCATCATCGGACGCAATGGCGCAGGCAAATCAACATTATTAAAAATTCTTAGCCGCATCACTGAACCCACTACTGGCAAAATTTCAATTAAAGGGAGAGTCGCCAGTCTTCTAGAAGTAGGTACAGGATTCCATCCAGAACTTACAGGCAGGGAAAACATTTATCTCAATGGAGCGATATTAGGGATGAATCGCGCTGAGATTAAAAAAAAGTTCGATGAAATAGTGACCTTTGCAGAAATCGAGAAATTCTTAGATACTCCCGTCAAACGTTATTCTTCAGGAATGTACGTGCGCCTAGCCTTTGCTGTTGCCGCCCATCTAGAACCAGAGATTTTAATAGTTGATGAAGTCCTAGCCGTAGGTGATGCTCAATTCCAGAAAAAATGTCTAGGCAAAATGGAAGATGTGAGCAAGGAAGGACGAACTGTTTTATTTGTTAGTCACAACATGTCTTATATCACGAAAATTTGTTTTAATGGCTTGCTGGTAGAAAAAGGGGAAATAAAACTAGCTTCAACTATAGAATCAGTAACGGTGTCTTATCTAAAACAAACTAACTCCTTATCTGAAACAAAAAAAATTATATTTTCAATTAATAATATAGATCGTCCTCAATTTACAGAAATTAGCATTATAAATAATAATGTTAGTTATGGTGATACTCTAACTATCTCTTTTGTCATTCAATCTCCTTATCAGTGTGAGGTGGCTATTGAGATAGAGATTCATGACGAAAGAGGAATACCTATCATTTACACATCTACAGCACCGATGGGTGATAGTTTATTAAAAATTAATCCTAAAAAAGGAAATGTTTATGAGCTTAATCTTTCTCCTTTAAATTTAGCTTCAGGGGATTATTACTTGTATTTTTGGTTGATAAAACCATGGGCTGAGAATTACCATATTGCAAAAGAACCTCTCAAATTTTCTGTACAAAAATCTGATCCTTGCAACTCAGGATTTGAATTTAAACAGTCTTATGGAAGAGGAGCTACAACTATGCCTATAATTTCTATAGTTGCACAAGACAAATAACATGAAAAATTTATTTGCATTAAATCAAGCAGAATGGAAACACAAGTTATTAGTTTCATATATAAAATCCCCGAATCATCCTACAAAGTTGCGATTAGCTAAATGGCTGCAAAATTTTCTGGGTTTGAAAAATATATTGTTTGTCACCGATTCGGGCATAAAAATGCTTTTGTATTCTGAAGATTATGTGCAATATCAAATCTTGTATAATGGAATGTATGAAGAAAAAACAGTACAGTTAATTAAATCTCTATTAAAGGAAGGAGATTGTTTCGTTGATATAGGAAGTCACGTTGGTTTATACTCCCTAGAAGGTTCTAGAATTGTAGGTAGTTCAGGCAAAATTTTTGCTTTTGAACCAAATCCCAAAACTTTTAATAGATTACTGCTGAATATACAGCTTAATAATACAAAAAACATCTATCCTATGCTAATGGCTGTATCAAATAAAAATGGTGTAGTTACGATGGATTTACCTCCTGACGGAAATTGGGGAATAACAAGGAGTTCTCATTTAGGAAGTGATAATTGCTTTATCACTTTGAGCGTAAGACTAGATACATTATTTATTTCAGATTTAAAGATAAATAAAATAGATGTTATTAAAATGGACGTAGAGGGTTTAGAACTTAGTGTTTTAGAGGGCTTAATGGAATCAAATATAATATTCCCAAGAAATATTATATTTGAATATATCCCAAATAGTTTTTCTCATGCATATGATGCCGCTATGTACTTAATAAACAAGGGATATGATCTATATGATGTTTTAGGTAACCCATACGACATTAATACCAAAGAAACCTTAATTGATTTAAACTTGTGGGCAAAAAAAGAAAATGAATAGTAATCAAATTAGTTTGCTAATTTTTACTTGCGAAGGTAGAGAGCATTTGCTTCCTACTACTCTGCAATCTTTAAACAAGACTTGTAACTACCCATTTGAACACACAATACTAGCTATCGATGGGCAGTATAGTAATGAAACAATAAAAATCGTCAAACCAAAATTTATCGTTCAGAACTATAATCGCCGAGGTTATATTCAAAGCATTCTTAATGCTTTGAAATTAGTTGAAACTGATTTCTTTTTTTGGTTAGAAGATGATTGGGTATTTACACAAGAAATTGATCTTCAATATCTCTTAGAAGAACTAAATATAAATCCTGATTGGGTACAAATTAGATTGAGTAAGACAGCCCCTCTATCCTCGGGAGAAAAAAAGAACTCTCTAACTGATAGAGTGTATGAATCAATTTATGGATTTTCCGCTAATCCCTGCCTTTGTAGAACTAATTTGGTATATCAGGGATTTGATGCTCTGAAGCACGAGTCAAGAGATCCTACACTTGGATTTGAGCAATTCCTTTCTCAATGGTTTGACAAGCAAAGGTTATTTTGTGGAGTCCTTGATCCTGGAGAAGAATCCCCAATTGAACATACAGGCTATTTAGAAAGCACTCCTCGCCAATGGCATATGACAGCTTCCTTAAATGGAGAAACAAATGAATACTTGTCTGGGATGAGAGGTTCACCATCACCCTCAATTTGGCGAAGATTATTAATGGCTTGTAAATTAACTTGGGCATATTACAAGGTTCTTATCTGCCAATTATGGCAACGTGAAGCTTATGATTTAGCCTTTCGATTTGTTGCTACTACTAAGAAGACAAAAGTTAGATGAGTTACAAAAACAGTCAGAGATCAGTTCTCACTATAGCCACTGGAAAATCGATTTATATTCAAATGGCAGTCAATCTTGCTCGTTCCTTTAAATGGTGGCATAAAAATAGTGAGATCAAATTTGTCATTGCGACAGACCAAAGAGAATTAATTCCCCCTGACTTGTCAGATATTGAAATAGTCGAGTTGTCTCCAAATCAATATGGTCAGGGATTTTCTACAAAATTACATTTAGATAAAATTACTTCTGCTGAGAAAATTCTCTTTATTGATGCAGATTGTTTATGTGTCGGTTCACTGGAATCCTTGTTTGATCGCTTTGCTGGTCATTCTGTCTCAGTGATCGGAGGAGAAATTTCTCAAGGAGAATGGTTTGGGGATGTGGCTTCTGTCTGTTGTCAGTTTCAAGTCAAGTCTTTACCTAAATTTAATGGTGGAGTTTATTATATTGAAAAGGGAGAAATGAGTAATCAGGTTTATACTAAAGCTCGAGAACTTGAGCCACTGTATGATAAAATTGGTCTAATTCGATTAAGGGGGAAACCGAATGATGAATTACTAATGGCGATCGCCATGGCTATTTATAAGCAACAACCAATTCCAGATGATGGAACCATTTTAAGCGATCCCCAAGCTTGTCAAGGGGGGGTATTTATTGACGTATTTCGAGGTTACTCTAGACTAATTAATCCACCTGCTCCACATCCCCAACATCAAGACTGGTATCCCTTTGAGGAAGTGAGTCCTCTGTTAGTTCACTTTTTAGGCTATCATACCGATTTTTATCCCTACAAAAGAGAAGAGCTAAGACTAAAATTAGTCGTAGCTAAAAAGTTGCCAGTGTGGCTAAGTAATATCTTGGCAACCCTTCTTTGCTCTATACCTTTACTTAGTAAAAGATTTTTAATTAATTCACTACGCCCTATTTATCATAGATTTTTTGGCATTAGGGCTGTAAAAACATCCGCTAGGCTTTAGCCTAAAGCCTATATATCCGAACTAACTACTCAAACTAAATACATACTTCATCTATATGAGCTTTAATAATTTTTCCGATAACTCGATTGACATTAATGTTGGCAGTTCGGCATCTGACAATGGAGAGTATCCTGATTTTTGTGGTCGTGCAGCTAGGGATAAATCTCTATTTCTCAAATTTCGCAGTCATCCAATATATAAGCAGGTATTAGAGCACTTCACCAAAGATTTTGGGCTAGAGTGTCTTGATTTTTTAGAATCAACATCTCCATTTCTACTTGAAAACTTGAATACTTATAAAAATAACGATTTAGTGGGCGGAGCAGATACGTACAAATTTGGAAAATACGGAATATTGTCTCCATCAACTTTGAGATACATAGCCAACTTAGCTCAAATAACTCAAGTATTCCCTGATCTAACCGACATGAATATTGTAGAAATAGGTTGTGGATATGGTGGATTATGTAAAATCATCCAAGATTCATTCGGTGTCAAATCTTACACAATAATAGATCTTCCACAAGTACTTGAACTAACAGAAGTATATCTTGCTTCTTTTGGAGACAAATACACTAACAAGACTAATTTATTAGATTTTGATAAATTAGACAAAACAATTCCCATAAAAGTATTTGATCTTTGTATTAGCAATTGTGCTTTTACAGAATGTATACCTAGTATTCAAGATATTTATTTGAAAAAAATAATTAAAAACTCTAATAAGGGATTTATTATTTATAATCTACGACTAGAATCATACCATCCTGCAGTCCTTTTAGAAAAAATCAAGTATCTTCATAACACTAAGAACATTGGAGTTATTCAAGAAAAACCTCTTACTTGTAAAACAAATTTCATTTTGGTATGGGGCTATAACAATGGTATTGTGACTGATATGCTTCCCTTTTTGGGGCAAAGAATTTTATATAGAATTTCACCTTCCTTGCTAAAGATAACAAAACAAGTAAAAAGGATACTTAAAGCTAATCTCAAAAAAAATTAATAGCCTTTCTATGAAGATTGACATTTCAGTCATCATCCCTACATACAATCGTCTTTGGGCTTTGCCGAAAGCCATTGCTTCTTGTCAAAGTACACAGTGCGAAATAGAAATTATTGTAGTTGATGATGGCAGTACTGATGGTACTTGGGAATGGCTACAATATCAAAAAAAAGTAATTGCTTTAAGACAATCTAATTTAGGAAAATGCTGGGCAGTTAATAGAGCGTTTCAAATAGCAAAGGGGAAATATATAAGATTTTTAGATTCGGATGACTGGATTGCTCCAAATGCTAATGAGCAGCAGTTTCAGATTGCCTCTACTAGCAATGCAGATGTAGTTGTCGGAGGATATCAAGTTTACTCCGAAGAAGAAATATTATTGAATGAAGTTGAATGGATAGAATGCAATGATTTTCTAGCCCAACAGCTAGGTGAGTGCAATAGTTCTCACTATTCTGCTTACTTATTTCGCAAAGATTTTATTGAAGATATTCCTCATCGTCCAGATTTTACTTGGCGAGATGACCGTCTTTTTGTGCTCGAAGTCGCAATGAAAAAGCCTAAGATTGATGTTTACAAAAAGCCATCTCTATGCCATCGTCATCATTCTCAAGATCGATTACAGTTTCCGATAGGAATGAGATCTGTTGCAACTAATTTACAACACTTAACCATATATAGAAAATGTCTATCTCAGCTATCAGAACAAAATGAACTAACAGTTAGACGAAAAAAAGCAGCTATAAAAATACTTTGGACTCTAGCCCATTGGATTGCCTATACGCACTTAGATGAAGCTTCTGAAGTTGTTGATTGGATTTATCAACTAGATCCAAATTTTAAACCACCTGAATCGGGATTATTAGGTCAATTATACTGTTGTCTAGGGTTTGCCTCTACTGAGCGTCTTTTGAGATTTCGACGAATCATTTTAAAGCAACTCAGTCATTATCCTCGTCTTCAAAAACTTCATCAATTTCCATTTAATTAAGCAATGAGTTCTCTAAATATTTTCTATGAAGAACCAGATCCAGATCGCTGGTTTCTATATGATCGATATCCTCGCAAAGTAATTCGGCGTATTTTTCGAGGGAAGCAAAGACCTGGAGGACAGACAAGAGTTTTTTTGAACCTTTGTACAGGCTTAGATAAGCTAGGCGTAGATTATAGATTAAACGATTATCGATATATTAAAAAACATACTGAGGAAGTTGCTTGTATTATTGGTAAGCCTCATGTTTTAGATAAGATTAAATGGAAAAATACAATACTATTCGGTGCGGCAGTTTTTTCTCATCCTTGCGATGACCCTGATTTATTTAATCGGTTGCCAGTTCGGAAAATGTTGGTTCCGGGAGAGTGGATGCGCCAAATGTGCGAGCCTTATTATGGTGATCGAGTTCTAGTTTGGCCAGTAGGAATTGATACAGATAAGTGGATACCTACAATAAGTAAGGATATTGATTTCCTTATTTACAATAAAGTCCGATGGGAACATGATAGGTATAATCTAGATTTAATTATTCCAATTCAATCATACTTAGAAAAACAAGGATTCAAGGTAGCAAATATTCGCTATGGCTTTTACAAGGAAGAATATTTTCATAAACTTTTAAATCGAAGTAGCGCTATGATCTTTTTGTGTGAACATGAAACACAAGGTATTGCTTATCAACAGGCTCTTTCTTCTGGTGTGCCTATTTTGGCTTGGGATCGAGGAGGATTTTGGCAAGATCCTTCTTACTATCCACATAAAGTTCAATATGCTCCAGTAAGTTCAGTACCTTACTGGAATAATTTCTGTGGTATAAAGTTTCAAAATATTAATGAATTCCCAAATAAGTTAGAAGAGTTTTTAGATAAGTTGAGTTCTCAATATTTTGCTCCCCGTGACTATATTTTGAATAATTTAACTTTAGAAAAATGCGCCCAAAACTATCTTGATATCTTGTTTAGTATTTAAGAGAAAATATTTTTTGTTTTAGAATGGTAAAGATCCTCATTCTCATTGGTGGACATTTATGTACTGCACCTCGTGCTCAGAAAGAAGCTGAGACTTTGGCTAATGCTGGCTATGATGTAATCGTGGGTGGAATTTGGTTTAGCCCAGAACTAGTTGAACGCGATCGCCTATTAATATCTCAACAAAAATATAAATTTGAGCCAATAATCGATATCCAACCTAATCGTAAATTTATTAATTATTGGATTCGTATTCAAACAAAAATTGCTAAAGAAGTTTTTAGAAGATTTAAACTTTTTTTGCCTGAACTGCTTGGTTATGGAACAAGGAGAATATTGAAATATGCCCAAAATCTTCAAGCCGATTTAACTATTGTCCATTCAGAATCTGGACTTTGGATTGGGCAACAGTTAATAGCTCAAGGACTTAAAGTGGGAGTCGATTTTGAGGACTGGTTCTCTGAGGATCTGTTACCTGAGGTGCGTATTAATCGACCTATTCATAAGTTAAGGCATCTGGAAAGACAACTAATGCATGAATGTAAATATTGTTTAACAACTTCTCATGCATTGGCTAAATCTCTAGCAAAGGCTTATGAAGCAACCCAACCGACAGTTATTTATAATGTGTTTCCTTGGGCAGAGCGATCGCAAATAGATGGGAAAATTTGCGATCGCCAAAATCTTGATTTGCTCTCAATTCATTGGTTTTCCCAAACTATAGGACAAGGTAGGGGATTAGAAGTTCTTTTCCAATCACTTCCATATATTCATCAACCAATAGAAATTCATCTACGCGGAAATTATCCCGAAAGTTCGCGTCGGTGGTTAGAGCCACAGATTCCTGACGAATGGCGCGATCGCTTATTCATTCACCCCACTGTTTCTAATGGTGAACTACTATCTCGGATTGCTGAACATGATATTGGTTTGGCTTTGGAAATCCCTTATTGCTTTAATAAGCAATTTACGATAAGCAACAAGCTTTTCCAGTATTTACAGGCTGGGTTAGCAATAATTGCTACGAATACAGAAGGTCAAAGCGAAATTTTGTCTCGATACCCTGAGGTCGGTGAACTCATACCAAGTAACGATCCCATTGCATTAGCGAACGCGATTAATAATTTAGTGAATAACTATCCTAAGATACTTTTCGCTAAGCAAGCAGCATTGAAAGCTGCTCAGTCACAACTCAATTGGGAAAGTCAAACAAATATTATTTTAAGAACTTTGGAAAAAGCGATTAAGTAGCTCAACTTAATTAAAACCCAAAACGAGAGTTTGTTCCGCCCGCGTAGCGGGCGGAACAAACTTCTCGGTTTTTAGTTTACTTATGTCTAGCTACTTAGTTTATAGGGAAATTTCTGTGATGTAGCAAGTTGCAAAAATTTTTACTATTGACGGACTGGTAAGCAAATTGTGCGGGTGACTTGGCAATTTATGCCCTGATAATCTCGGCAAACTTTCTTAGCTACGTTTTCTGCCTCAGTAGAAGATTTTACTGACCATGCTGAGCCTGCTGCACCGTTAGACCCTTCAGCAATTGACATACAGGCATTTCTTGCCCAGACGAGAACTTGACAATCTGTTGCATTAGAAACGCTTTCACATTCGCTTAAAGCCCTAGTCTCAGCCGCTTTTTGGTTAGAATAATTCCATGAATATCCTTTGTCCTGAGTTGATGGTGAACGGGCGATCGCCCCATAACTAACAGTGCTTGTTGTATCAGGAGGTGTTGTTGGGACTACTGTCTGAGTAGGTATGGGGGTAGGAGTTTCAGGTTTGGAAATAGCGCTTTGAGTTACTGTTGGTCTAGGAGATTCTGGACTTGGTGAAGATTTTGGAGATTCACTAGGAGTATTAGCTGGCGAAGCAGTGGGAGAAATAGAAGCAGATATTGTAGTTGAGGCTTCAGGCTTAGAATTATTGTCTGCTGGACGATTAGTAATTTTGGGCAAGAGCATCGCAGTGGCGATCGCTGCAAAAACTGAGGTTAAACCAACGAGGGCGAACCATAAAATGAAGTTCGTAGAATTAGAGAGCTGACTTGGCGCGGAAATAGTTGGATGAGACTCTGTTCTAGGAGTTTGGGGAGTAGTGATTGCAGGACTAGGTGTAGTTGTACTGCCTTGAGCAAAATTGGGGGCAATCGTTGGTGGTACGGATCCTCCTGATGATGGATATTGAGGATGAGTGATAGCTTCGGTTGGAGCAATATTTACGGTAGGAACATTGTCTGTATTGATGAAATTGATGTTAGTGGCTGACAGAGAGCGAATGGCTTGCAGAGCTTCAAGCGCAGATTCATAGCGCTGGTTAAAATGATAAGCCACCATTTTCTGCAATACTGCGGCAAATTCTGGGCTGACCTGTGCGCGATCGCGCCATAAGACCTCACCAGTATGAGGATCTTCCTGTAAGCTATCTGGTGCAATACCCGTCAAGGCTTGAATACCAATCATGCCCACAGCGTAGACATCACTACTCAAACGAGGTTTACCCCTTGCTTGTTCACTGGGCATGTAGCCTGGGGAACCGATACTAACCGTAACACTAGTATTGCCTTGCGAATCGGTTCCTAAAGCACCTACATCCTTTACAGCACCAAAATCAATGAGGACAATTTTGCCATCTTGACGACGACGCATGAGGTTAGCCAGTTTGATATCACGATGGATGACATTATGTTGATGCACAAAGGCAAGTACCTCAAGAATATCTAAAAGTAAAGTAATAGTGTCACTTTCCGATAGTTTGTGCCCGACAGGAATTTCTTGGGGTAAGCTATAGCCATCCACAAATTCTTGAACTAAAAAGAACTCTCCATTTTCTTCAAAGTGTGCAAATAATGTAGGAATTTGGGAATGGGAATTACCTAATTTGTAGAGGTAGTCAGCTTCGCGTTCAAAGAGACTTTTGGCAATTGGCAATACTTGTGAACTAGTATCTTTGGGCTTAAGTTGTTTTACCACACACTTAGGATGCCTTGGCAAGTCAATATCTTCGGCTAGGTAAGTATCCCCGAAGCCACCACTTCCTAACACTTGTAGAATTCTGTAGCGATTCCTTAATGTTGTACCTATTAGCATAATAGTTATCTACCAAGCTCCAGAGAATTTCTATGATTTTAAGCTTAACAAACAGAGATATGATTGGGCTACAGTGCTTAATTAATCATATTAGGACTGTTCAAGAAGCAAAATTTTTGTGGTGCGGCGCAGCTATGCTACAAAAATTTAGTAACTATACTAAAGTTTCTGGCTAATTATCACAGAACCAAGACTGAATGCAAAATCAAAGAGCTATCGTATTAGGAGTATCTGGGGCATCAGGCATGATCTATGCTGTGCGATCGCTCAAATTTTTACTGAGTAATGATTACAATGTTGATCTGGTTGCATCTAAGGCGGCGATGATGGTATGGCAATCAGAGAATAAGATAGCCATACCGAGTAACTTGCGATCGCAGGAACAATTTTGGCGCGATCAAGCTGAGAGCCAATCAGGAAAACTTATTTGTCATCAATGGGCAGATGTGGGGGCAACCATTGCCAGTGGCTCATTTCGGACATTGGGAATGTTAATTATTCCTTGTAGTATGGCAACAGTAGCCAAAATTGCCCATGGTTTGAGTTCTGATTTATTAGAACGCGCTGCTGACGTGCATTTAAAGGAGGGTCGCCGCCTTGTGCTCGTACCCCGTGAAACTCCTTTCAGCTTAATTCATTTACGAAATCTCACCACATTAGCAGAGGCAGGCGCAAGGATTGTCCCTGCAATTCCTGCGTGGTATCACAATCCGCAAACCATTGAGGACTTAGTAGACTTTGTAATTGCGAGAGCACTTGATCAATTAGATATTGATTCCGATTTAATCCAACGTTGGCAGGGTAAACAGTCACCATAATTTAGTGTGCAGAGCTTCGCACTGCACACTAAATATAAGCTGCAAATATTATTGAAAGAGTGTAATAACCATGACGCGATCGCCATTTGCTTCTAAATCTCAAACCAATAACTCTAAAAAAAATGCAGGAACCTTGCCAATCATGCCACTGCTCATCTTAGGCATAGGAATTACTCTCATCGCCGCAGTGATCATCCAAAATTTACAGCCTGTAGTGCAGATTTTCTTTTTAGGACAAAAGACGATCCCCATTCCTCTAAGTATGGCAATGTTGATTGCTTTTATGTCTGGAGGCTTCATTGCTTTTGTCTGTAATGCGATCGCCTCTTGGCAACAAAATATGACGATCCGTCGCGCAATTGTCGCCGCAGGTTATGACAAAGAGACTCAAAAAGAGCAGGTCAAATCAACTAATTCTGCCAATAATTATCCTCAAGATAAGGCTCAATCGCAGGATAATCAAGACTTAGAAGATGATGAGTTTTACGATGAAGATGAAGATGATGAGCTAGAGGAAGATGAGGATCTTTATGAAGAAGAGGAAGACGAAGATCCTGATACTGTCCCCTATGGCGATCGCAAAAATTTAAAACCCGCCAAACTTAATCGCGAAAAGCGTGATCGTCCTCCACTTGAAGCTAAATATATTCGCTAGATTAAGTATTACTTATCATGCGTCAATTCCAATCAGCACTTATGCGAAAATAAAATTCACAAGAAAATAATGTAAATTAAAGTCCTAAATTTATTTTTGCTTCGCACCCTATATGCGCGAAGCAGAAATTAGGGTTTGATTTATAAATATGCTGAGCTAGTTAATAGTAATTAACGTGAGTTCGGGTTAAGCTGGCAAATTTTAAAAGCCCAAAAGTAAAAGTCTTGCTAGGCAAGACTTTTACTTTTGGGCTTTGAGAGAGAGTTTGCTACGCAAACCCTCTCTCAAAGCCTGTTTCAAATTATCCCGAACTCACGTTAATTAATATGCACCCTTACCAAATAAAACGAGTCTGACGGTTTCAATGAGAATTTCGAGATCGAAGTTGAGTGACCAGCGATCTATATAGAAGAGATCTAACTTAGCGACATCATCAATTGTATCTAGGTCTGATCGCCCCGAAATTTGCCATAATCCCGTAATCCCCGGCATGACTAAATGGCGCGTATGATGCCAACTGGAAAATTTTGCGACATCCCGTATCGGCAAAGGTCGAGGTCCCACAAGGCTCATTTGTCCTACTAAAACATTAAATAATTGTGGAAGCTCATCAAGACTGGTACAGCGCAAAAAATGTCCAATGGGAATAATACGGGGATCGCGTTCAATCTTGAACATGACTCCATCAGAACTTTTATTGAGATGTTCTAATTCCGCTTGGCGACGATCTGCATCCATGAACATACTCCGAAATTTCCACATTCGGAATACATTTCCCTGTAAACCAATGCGATCTTGGGTATAAAACACACTGCCCTTTGAGCTAGCCTTAATCGCGATCGCGATCGCGACAAATACAGGGGACAGGAAAATTATGCCAATCAAAGCTGATACAAAATCTAGACACCGCTTAATGATATATTCCCAATTAGCTAGTAATGATGGCTCAATCCGAATCATTGGCATGGAGGCAAAAATTTCAGGATTACCACGTCGATGCAGCAACATCAAACTTGATGGCACAAGCCTAAGTCCAATTCCTGCATTACGAAGTTGCCAATACAACTGTGAAGCTAGTTGAGTTTCAGGCAGCCCCTCGGCAATGACCTCCTTTGCACCCGAATTCATAATTGCCTGAATGGAGTGAGAAGAATTGGCTAGTGAAGAAACTAGTACACCGACGACTCTATAGCCCGTCCGTTTTTCGACAATATTTGCCAAATAGGAAAGGCGATCACTAGGGGCAATAATAAAAACGGGTGTATGGGTTCTAGCGATCGGAAATTGGTCAAATATCAAAGTTAAAACTAACCGTAAACCAATCACCATAATGATACTGCCTAACCACGCGGGCAAGAATAGTGATCGCGGAGCATCCACTTTCGGATCATAAAAATAACAAACTACCAACGATAATAAGTAAACGCTACTAATAAATTTCGCCTGTCTGACGTAATTACGCCATTGGGACTCACTTTTATAAAAATTGTGATAAGCAAAACCTGTGACAATTACAGCCGCAAAAGCCCAAAACAAACCCGTTAACCCTGCAAATTCTCCCCAACTTAGTTCAGGCGGTAAAGTTGAGAAAGCTTGATTAAACCCCAGTGAAGCTTTCCAAGCGATCGCTAACCCAAAAATATCACTCAAGATCAGCATGAGGGTTCGTAGCCAGTTCATTTCCACCATCTGCCATTGTTGAAAATGATGCCCTGCCCGAAGGTCACGCTTACAAAAGCGTTTTTCAGTTGGTTTGCGATCTCTACTCACTCTCATATTCCTCTTGTCTTCTTACCCTAATTTTGCGTCACGACAATACAGCTAGTTAATCCCTGCTTAATTATCTTGCCCAAATTCATTAGGACTTAAACAGTCAAGAGGACTCTGTAATTTAATAAAACGTGAGTTCGGGATAATTTGAAACAGTCTTTGAGAGAGGGTTTGCTACGCAAACCCTCTCTCAAAGACCAAAAGTAAAAGCCTTGCTAAGAAAGACTTTTACTTTTGGGCTTTTAAAATTTGCCAGCTAAACCCGAACTGACGTTAATAAAGAACCAGATTTTTAATAGCGAAGCGAAGATGTGTCATTAAAAGTCGTTAATCTAAAAGCTAAAGGCTAATAGCCAAGAGCTTTTAACCAAATCCAACGAGTTATGTGTAAGGTTTATGCTAGTATCACTAAGGCAAAAATATGGCTTTGGAGTTGTGTTTCACTAAATGAGTACCGAAGTTGCGGAAGATTTATTCACTCAAGGTTTAGAGCGATACAAAGAAGGTGAGTCTGCGGCGACCTTAATTCCTGTGTTTGAAAAAGTGTGTGATCGCCAGCCCAAAGTTGCAAGTGGTTGGATTTGTTTGTCTTGGTTATATTTACTAGACAATAACGCCAAGCTTGCTGTCAAAGCCGCCCAAAAAGCAGTCAAACTTGCCCCCGAAGATCCTCAAGGACGGATTAACCTTGCGATCGCTATGCTGGAATTGTCCCAAAAAGGAGTGCGCGAGCAAATCGAGGCAGCCCAAAATTGGCTCATGATCCTCAAAGATATCAAGCCAGAAATTGTTGAGAATTTTGAAGAAGGGCTTCGTCGTCGTCCAGATTGGAAAGCACTTGAAAAGGTTAGAGATTGGGTACTAAGCTAAGTCACAGACAGTAAATTTTCTCTTTCTTTAATATTTATTAAACCCGATTGATTGGGTTTTGTGTATAACTTTACCTAAACTCGCAAAACTTTATAAATAACCGTATTTTGTCATAAAAACTTAACATAGGTTTTTTGTCAAGAGTGTTAGGCTACCTAGAATATAACAAACCATTAAAGTTGTTAAATTCTTTAGCCGATAGTTATAAATCTTTGTATTGAAAAGGAAGTTAGTCTCATGATTTTAGAAAATGTTAGAGTCAAGCCTGACACCCGCAACCACAAGGGCTTTTTTGTTTTAGAGGCTTCTTACAAGCTGATTAACATTGATGGCAATGGTTGGGCGTTGATTTGTTTGGATGACTATGCCTGCCATTACGTTGACCCTGACGATCTTAAGCTACCTAGAGGATGGAAAACTACAACTACGAAAGAGGTAGTAGGAGCTTAATTGTAGCTTTCTGTTTTCTTTTATGTTTGATTTTGAAAAAAAACTAGTTTTGATAAATAATTCAATAAATAAAAAAGAGTGTATCAAGTTACGCTCTTTTTTATTTTTTTATATCGCTTTTTAATCAAAAAACTAAATCCAAATAGCGGCGCAAAGCACTGCTGCTTGGATTTAGTTTTCATATGGCATTCCTAAAATGAGATGTGAGTTGCTTCGACTTCGCTCTGCCATCTATAAACCGATGGCTGAGCGAAATCAAAGCCAATGATTTCTAAAACTAATTTAGGAATGCCATATGAAAGCAAAAATTTATCTACAAAAATTCCAGAGGTAATATGTCACCTCTGGAAGATGGAATAAAAAACTTAAACAGGTATGATGTATTAAAGAAGTAGCACGAGTTAGTAGTGATACTTCTTTATATTTCTGACGACTTAATCAAAATTTATCGAGATACAGCAAGTGCAACTTCTCTTTCTTCAGGCGGTTTTAGACTAGGGAACAAGAAGTGATTTTCTTCAACATACTGTGCTCCAAATAGTCCTTTTTCTGCCCAGAAGTATCGATCTGTTGTATGTTCGTTGCGTCTTACAAGCAACAGTGCTGGAGGAAGAATGCCATGTGTATGGATGTACTTACGTGCAGCCGTCACAGGCTTATCTTCGCCGCTATCGATACTAAATTGAGGAATATGTTCTAGGATTTTGCGCCCTTCTTGGCGACGTCTACTTTTGCGCTTACGTCTCCTTGCCAAATCGATACCTCCTAATTTAGACCCTGAAATGCGATCGGGATTACAAAACATTGTTATTATAGCTAGGGAAAATAAAAAATTTCAACTTTTCTTTACAAATTTTTGTTGGATTGTCCCAAATTTGCCTAATTAGATACATTTTAGAATTGACAAAAAGCTTACAAAATAACGTATATGCTCTCTTTTTCACTGAAATCTTATTCAAACACAGATAAAAAGCTCAGAGTGTACACACAACTTAACGTATTAAGCATACTTTTTTAAGTTTTATTTTGTATTTAATTACAATCTGCTTCTTAACGACGGATAGGCAATCCCAAAACTTAGTTCTTAATTAGGTTGTCAAATGTAAATAATTCCAATAGAAACTTTAGTTTCGACTTCTCTCAGCGATCGATGCAAGGATTACTTAGCGAAGTACATCTTCAAGTTATTTAAAACATCTATAACTATGCTCACAGTTAGTAATTACCAATTATCTAAATTTTGAACTTACTTCGCATCAAAGTAATTTAAAGCTTCAGCAAAATCTCGTACTCCTCGAAACTGTCGATAGACTGACGCAAAACGTACATAGGCAACTTCGTTAATATCTTGCAAATATTGCAAAACCATCTCGCCAATTTCGACGCTAGAAACTTGATGCCGATCGCGTGTTTGGAGTTGTGCCTCGATTTCATCGATGATCGATTCAAGGGTGGTCTGTGATACCCCAGTTTTTTCACAGGCGCGGATCATGCCTCGCAATAATTTGGAGCGATCAAAGGACTCACTCACACCATCGCGCTTTAACACGGTAATGGGTACAAACTCGATGCGCTCGTAGGTAGTAAAGCGACGCTGACAACTGAGACATTCACGTCTACGTCGAATACTGCTGCCCGCCTCTGCCGAACGAGATTCTAAAACACGGCTATCGGTGTGCTGACAAAACGGGCAGAGCATAACATCTCTCAAAATAATGAATTATTGAATGATGTTACGTGGAAGTTTCTAAGACACTCACCACTAGTCCCTCTCCCTTAATGGGAGAGGGGGTTGGAGGGTGAGGGTGACACTTGTTCCACGTAACATCAGTTATTGATAGACTAGGCTTTGTTTTGAACTGTCCCAGCTATCTATTAACTTTAAATTATAGTGAGTCATTCCAAAATATTATTTGTTGAAAGTATAGCTTTACAACACTTTCAACAAATAAAAGACAAGGATCTTAAGCTTCTCGTCTAACCTGCGTAGGGATGTAAGACGACGGCTTTGAGAATGCGATCGCCTTTCCACAGTGGCAAAGACAGCCATAATTTCCCATCGTCGATCCATTTTTGCCGCAAGAGCGCACTACTTAGATTGGGATTATTAGATTTCAAACAGATAATATTTAGAGTTGGTTCACAAACTAGTTTTAATTCGGGTGATGCTTCTACCCTTTGTCGCAAATTATCAGCGAGAGTTAGTGATCGCTCAACGAGATAGCGACAACCTGAAATTCCCATTGCTCTGAGCGCTATCCATAGCTTGAGACTATCGGTGCGGCGAGTTCCTTGTAAATTTAGGTTCCCAAAATTGAGAGTGTGATCGTCCATATAAGGAAGTTCTCCATCAAAACCATCGATGAGATGCTGCTTATCCTTGACGATAAGCATGGCACAGGTTCGCGCTACCCATAGCCATTTTTGGGGATTAAAGGTGATCGAGTCCGCCAGTTCACAGCCTTGAAATAGTGGTTGCAATTTTGGCGAAAAAATTCCTGCACCACCGTAGGCAGCATCGATGTGAAACCAGCAATCGTAGCGTTTTGCAATTTCACCAACAGATTGAATTGGATCGACTGCACCCGTGATTGTCGTTCCAGCGATCGCGGCAACAAAAAAAGGTTGTTTCCCTTGGCTAATTGCTTTTTGGATTTCTAGTTCTAATTCTTCGAGAATGATTTCACCACGATCATTGGTGAGAACTCGGACTAAGTTCTCTTTGCCAACACCGATGACATTCATCGCTTTCCCAAAGGAAGTATGGGCAGCATCGGATACAAATGCAACTAAATTATTCACATCACCTAAGGTCTTACTATGAGGCTGTTTCCAGTTTCGCGCTAATAATAGTCCCGAAATATTGGCAAGACTTCCCCCTGCGGTCAATGTGCCGAAGCAATTAGTTCCCATTCCAAAGAGATTCCCAAACCATTGCATCAGTTGTGCTTCCATTTCCGTAAATACAGGAGCGAGTTCATAACTGAGCATATTGTTATTAATAGCCGAGATCAGTGCATCTGCCCAGATCGTAATTGCGGTAGGTACACTGTCCATATGTCCCATGTAGCGAGGATTTTGGAAATTGACAGTACGCGGTAAAATCTGCGATCGCACTTCCGCTAGTAAGTCGTCAAATTTAGTTCCGTGTTCGGGAATATTAATCTTCAATGAAGATTCATCCTGAACGAATGCTTGATTTTGCGTATCTAGAACTGAATCAACAATGAGATCGACAAAGGCATATCCCAACTTGCGGATGTCTTCAAGATTAGAGCGATCGGGATTGAGAAAGTGCGAATCAAGAAAGTTTTGCGGTGAAAAATTGGGAGGGAAATCGGGCATTGTCGAAGTTAATGAGTTATATGAACTATGTAAAGATGCGAATCATCGTTACATAGCTTAATTGTTGACATAGGGAATACGCGGAATCGAAGCGATTAAAGACTTGGTATATTCATTTTGGGGATTAGTTAACACACCCTTAGTACTGCCCTGCTCTACAATCTTACCTCTACGCATCACCGCAATACGATCACAGAAAAATTGAGCAACGGCGAGATCGTGGGTAATAAAGATATAAGTGAGCTTAAATTCCTGTTTGAGATCGCGCATTAATTGCAAAACTTGGCTCTGGATCGACGCATCAAGCATACTGACTGGCTCATCGCAAATAATAAATTTGGGATTGGTAATCAAGGCACGGGCGATCGCCACCCGTTGCAGTTGACCACCTGATAAGTCCGATGGATAGCGATCAGCAAGCTGAGAATTAAGTCCAACTTTTTCGAGAATTGCATAGACTTTATCCTTAGCTGCTTCGATGGTGGGGACAAGGTTATGGATTAGTAAAGGATCGGCGACGCTATTTAGAACAGTCATATATGAACTAAAGCAAGCACGAGGATCTTGGAAGATCATTTGCATTTGCGATCGCATTTGGCGCAATTGTTCACCCTTGAGTCTGGTTAGCTCTACTCCATTAAATCGCACTGAACTGCCGCGATCAGGTTTGATTAATTGCAAAATTGCCCGACCTGTTGTACTTTTGCCAGAGCCACTTTCACCAATAATGCCAAAGGTTTCGCCTGAAATAACTTCTAAATCAATACCATCGACGGCTTTGACTAAACCACTGGAAGGATCAACAAATCGTGTTAGCAGATTCCCACCTGTGACATAATGCTTTTGCAAACGATTGACATGGAGAATTACTCTGGAGGAAGGTTTTAGAGTGGTTACTGACTTCTCAATTATCACAAATTCTGGACTATTCCCTTTCGTTTCTCGATCACTTGCTGCAACCCCTGCATCAGAAGTTATAGAAACATTTTCGATAACATTTTGATTAGCCTCTTCTTGATTAACCTCTTCGCTAACTTTTTGATCTTGAAATTCCGATTTATCTTTACTGGTAGTTAAGGCTTCGGGATTGAAATGGAGAACGGAAGCTAGCAAACTTTTGGTATATGGATGTTGGGGATCACGGAAAATCTGCTCCACATAGCCTGTTTCGACAATATTTCCATTATACATTACGGCAATGCGATCACAATATTCGGCAACCATTCCGAGGTCATGGGTAACTAGCAGTAAGCCCATCGATCGCGTTTTGCGAAGTACAGTTATCTCCTTGAGAATATCGGTAGCAACAGTGACATCGAGACTCGTAGTTGGCTCATCGGCAATTAATAAAACGGGATTTAGCAATAGCGATAAAGCGATCGCCACTCGTTGCCGCATTCCGCCGCTAAATTCATGGGGATATTGCTTAGCGCGAGTTGGATCGATGCGAACCGATCTCAGGACATCATGGATGCGTTGTTTTGCGGACTGAGATGGTAGTTTCGGATAGTGAGAAGATATTACTTCCAATCCGTGATCTTCAATGCTCATCAAGGGATCAAGCCGCGTCATCGGATCTTGAAAAATCAAGCCAATCTTCTCGCCGCGCCATGTTCCATCTTTTTTCTCAGCAATTTCTTCGCCATCGACGCAGATTTTCCCCTCAACATTGGCATATTTGGGTAATAGCTTGATTAGCGCTCGCCCGATGGTAGATTTACCACAGCCGCTTTCACCAATTAATCCGAGCGCTTCACCTGCTTGTAAATGAAAAGTCACGTGATCGACCGCAGGCATTGTTTCGCCATAACGAACAGTCAAGTTGTCAACTTCAAGCAGCATGATTTTTCGAGTTTTTTTAAGTATTAATTTATATGCATCTCAAGCTAAAATATCATGCTATTGCTACTTACTTCCCTATACTTGGTCTTGAAATCACTTTAACTTAGCCAAAAATCCAGTAAGATATTAATTCTTTCTTAAATTATTAGGATAGTGATCGATTAAATTACCAGAAATCAATAAGTAAATCGTATCCGTAGACTAGCTTTATACAAACTTAGATCGCGATCGCGGTTATCATCAGTGATAATTTCTGGAAAGGAGTAAGCTTTCGATGTCCGCAGTCAATCAGCAAGAAGTTTTAGCAAGCTTTAAGGTATTGGTAAGCATGGCAAAAGCCGACGGCAAAATGCTCGAAGAAGAGTTCGCCAGTCTCGCCGACACTTTTGAAGAAATTCATCTGCCTGATGGAGTTACCGTTGATCGCCTATTGAACGAAGAAGACGAACCTATCGACATATTACTTTCGCAAATCACCAGCGACATCGCCCAAGAAATGGTCTATCAGTCTGCCTACGCGATGGCAAATATCGATGGTGAATGTAGTTCTGAAGAAAAAGAACTTTTAGACAAAATTGGTACAACCTTTACAAGTTCTAAACTATGGGGGAAACAAGAGTGGCTAGAAACTTTAGAACGTCGTTCTTTACGGTCATCAATCTCAGAACAAGTGCGCCAAATTGATGATCCCGACAAACGGGCGAGTGAGGTGGAAAGTGCCATTACTGATACCTGCTTCCTCAATGCTGTGCTAGGCGCATTCCCGTTACCAGGGATCGCGATTGCCTTCGATATGTTGATCTATTGGAACCAACTCGACCTCGCTCAAACTATCGGACAAAGTTGGGGCTATGATCGCGACAATGAAAACCTGCGTAAAGCACTCTTTGGCAGTTTGGGGATCACAGGAACCCGCATCGCTGTCAGCAATCTCGCTAAGCTTGTTCCCGTCTTTGGTATGGTCGTTGGTGCTACTACTGCATATGCCAGTACATGGGCTCTTGGTAAAGTAGCTAACGAATATTTTGCTTCTGGTGGTGAGATGGATGTCTTTAGCCTCCGCCAAGCCTTCAAGAAAGCGAAAAAAGAGGGTGAAGCAATTTACAAAACTAAAGCCGAAGAGATTGCTGAGAAGAAACAAGCAATTGAGCCTCAAGTCCAATTGCTGAATGAGGAACTAAAGGCAGGTAGCATTACTCCTGACGAATATCAAGCAAAATTGAAGGAACTTCTTTGATTAGAGAGAGGGACACATTGTGTCCCTCTCTTTAAAGATGAGAAGGAAGAGCAGATAGCAGAGAAATCTATACGATTGCCTCGAAGATGAGTGCAAAAATGGGTTCCGTGATTGCCACATTTTTAATTTGTGTAGTCATAAAAGGAGGCAGCAAGACAAACTGCGCTAAGGGTGAGAACTTCTTTAGTCATTGACAGTTACTGCCAATTGAAGACAGCGATCGATTTAATCACAAGGGTTAAAGATCTTGCTCAAATACAGCCATAGCACAATGGGTGATTGCAGATGCAGATAAACCGCAATCCCTAATTAAATACTTCCATGATTAATAAGTAGCTAGACATAAGTAAACTAGAAACCGAGAGTTTTGTTCCGCCCGCTACGCGGGCGGAACAAAACTCTCGGTTTGGGTTTTAATTAAGTTGAGCTACTTACCACTCACAAAAAAAACAGTTTCTAACTCTGCCTCTGTCAAATATTTAATACCTGTGGATGCTTTGCCTGACATCTTGCAAGAGCACAAATTAGCGCAAATGTAGTGTTAAGAGTCCATTGTTGGGCTAGTTACTTCCGTGAGCGTTGAGAAGTTAATAAAAATTCTTTATTAGCAGTCAGACTATGCACAATTCAATTTGCGCCGATCTATCTAGAGATTCGTATCATTTCAGTAGTGAACACTCAATGATCATCTTACATGGAGCTCAGATCAAGTCACTAGATCGCGATCACCTACAAGACAACAATGATTGAGCATAGAAAATAGGCGAAAGCCTATTTTCTATGCTTGTTAAGCTTCAAAAATCGATCTAACTAAACTCTTGGCAACCCATACATCAATATCGTCGGTTCTAACTGCTTCAGCGATTTGGTGGGCTCGATCTAAATCAGCGGTGAACGCAAACATAGTTGACCCAGAGCCAGACATTACTGCACCAAGACATTCTTGCTCAAGTAATTTGTTTTTAATAGCAACAAGTTCAGGATACTCAGGCAATACGACCCGTTCTAAATCGTTGTATAGCAATCGTCCAATTTTCGCTGGTGCAGCTTCACCTCCAGAGGCGATCGCCGCCACCATTTGACTAGAGATTCCCTTAAGTTTAGTCGGATTGTACGCTAATAAACCTTGGGATCGGAAAGTTTGATAAGCCCAGACGGTAGAGATCGAAATATGACGCGGCTTGCAAATTACGAAGATTAAATCCTTAAGATCGGGAAGAGGTGACAAAATTTCGCCACGACCTGTCGCTAGAGCCGTACCTCCAACTACACAAAATGGAATATCAGAGCCTAACTGAGCAGCAAAATCACAAAGCTGTGACTGGGTGAGTCCTAAATTCCAGAGGTGATCAATTCCCACCAAAACAGCTGCTGCATTTGCGGACCCACCTGCAAGCCCTGCTCCCATGGGAATTTGCTTGTGAATCGCAATCTCGACCCCCCCAATCTCTGGAAAAACACTTTGCAACAAGGCAGCAGCTTTATAGGCAAGATTACTACGATCACAAGGTACTTTAGGATTAGTGCAAGTTACTTGAATCGCGTCAATACCAAGTTTCCTTAGATCAACGCGATCACAGAGGTCAATACTCTGCAAGATCATCACCAAGTCATGGTAGCCATCAGGTCGATTACCCGTAATCTCTAGGTAAAGATTAATTTTTGCAGCAGCCTTGAGAGAGATACGCGATGTCATTGGGAAAAAGTGCGCTTGTAGATATGTTGGAGATTTTTTTGATCAGTGTCAGACCCCATACGTCGAAGCGATCGCATTTGATTTTCAACCATGAGCTTTGCATCTGCTCGCGAGACTGGCTCAAATTGAATACCTTCGGGACTACTGGTAATTAGGAAAAATAACCTTTGGGCATAGAGGGTAGTGAACAAACTACGAAACTCATCTACCCTACATAGGCGAGATAGCAAGCCAAAAGTAGGATGATTTAGATAATGTTCGGACATTTGGCGGGCTGAGAAATTTAATAATGTAAGACGTGTAAATTTTTTCTGTATCGCAAACGACACAAGCTTGACGAATATTTCATAAAAAAGAATTTAAGCCGAGACTTAGAATACTTCTAGAAATTAGACAATACAACCTATTCGACAATATTGCGATTACTATTTTGATATGTTTAGTGCGATTAATTAGAAAATATTATCAAACCTTAATGACTTTTTGTACAACCTAGCTTTATTGACAAATTTTTTTAAATTGATTGCAGAATTGTTTCTACAGCATAATTAGAACAATGCTAGAAGCAAATCCCTCTTGAAAATCAGTGGATGCTGAGCCTCACAATATTAACTCTTTACATGAATTTCGAGCAAATTATGAGTCGATTTCTTCGTTTCCACGTCTTTACTAAATTTTTATTAGTTATTTTTATATTTACAACTATTCTCTTGACAAATAGTCAAGCGATCGCGGCGGAGCGTCGTCCTGTGATCCCCGCTAACGGACAACCAATTCTTAGTGGCAATATGCATGGCTCTGATTGGATTGCTGCTTCCCGTGATTCTAAGCAAGCCTATTGCGAAGAAGCCTTTGCTGCTTTTCGGGGTTCTGCGGCTCAGAGCTATATCATTAGCCATAATATTCAAAGCCTTAGCCCTGAAGGTTTATGCGATCGCATGGATCAGTACTACAGTCTCGAAGAATATCTCGATGATCGCTTGGGATCAGCAGCAGCAATCGCTCCAATTCTGTTTGCTGATACACCTCTTGGTACTAAATACTAAGCTTTAATCTATAAGCTGCAACTATATCTAAACTAGGAAAACACAGTTTTTAGCAAATTGTCTTATAGGTAAAACTTGAATTTTTAGGCAATCCTTAGGTAAAAGCGTGGCAAAAGCAAGAGAAAATTATTCAGATCCGTATAATTACTTATTAGATATGTTTATGGGTATACAAAAATACACATAACATAGGCTAGAATCTGAGGCATAAATATTTTTGTGGTGTGATCACAACGTTTTTCCAAAGTGTTTTAAAGGAAAGTATGAGCAAACAAACTGAAGCCCTAACAAAAGAGATTTCTACATTGAACGTAGCAACCAAAAAGTTATATTCCGAAGAGGTTCAAGCTGAACTAGCGGAATTGCAATCCGATATCGATGTTCTTTTTCAGCAATTGCAAAGCTTGAGCCGTCAAAGATTGATCACCGCAGGGAGTGCTCAGTAGTGATTGCCATACAAAACTCCTCACACACTCTTACCCCTGAGACCACCCTCCGCGATATCATTAAAAGTATCCCCTCTGAATACTTCGAGAAAAATCCTCTCAGAGCTTGGCTAAGTGTAATGTTTTCTGTAATAGCCGCCGCTCTTGGGTATGCTAGCATTGCGTTCTCTCCTTGGTATTTGTTACCTTTCGCTTGGATTTTTACAGGTACTGCTCTAACGGGTTGGTTCGTAATTGGACACGATTGTGGACATCGCTCTTTTTCTAACAAGAGTTGGGTAAATGACCTAGTTGGGCATATTGCTTTCTTGCCACTCTTATACCCTTTCCACGGTTGGCGTTTCAAGCATGATCATCATCACTTGCATACTAATAAGATGGGAGAAGATAATGCTTGGTATCCATTCACCATTGAGGAATATGAGCAAGGACAGGGGCTTATTTCTAATGTTTATAGGATGATTCGTACCAATTTTTGGTGGATTGGATCAATTATCCACTGGGCAAACTTGCACTTTAAGGAGAGTCTCTATCCTGAGCGTCAACAGAAGCAAGTAAAGTTTTCCTATCGCCTAGTGATTTTATTTGGTGTTATCGCTATTCCTACTTTGATCTACACCACAGGTTTCTTTGGTTTTATCAATTTCTTTTTGATGCCTTGGTTGGTTTATCACTTCTGGATGAGTACTTTTACACTCGTTCATCACACAATGCCAGATATACAATTCAAGAGTCAAGATAAATGGCATGCGGCAACCGATCAGCTAACTGGAACTGTTCACTGTGACTACCCAGCTTGGGTGGAATGGCTATGTCACGATATCAATGTTCACGTTCCTCACCATGTTTCTACAGGTATTCCTTCCTACAACTTGCGTCTAGCCCACAAGTCTCTAGATGAGAATTGGGGAGAATATCTATATAAGACTAAGTTCTCATGGGAACTTATGAAAGACATCGGCGATCGCTGTCATATCTACGATGCTGACAAATGTTATAAATCTTTTTCAGAAGTTGATATTAATTAATCGCTTTAGATAATTTCGTATTAAAAAAAGAAGGATACACTGTATCCTTCTTTTTTTGGTAGGATAAATTTTCATTGTATTATTGATGTGATACAGCGCTTATATAAAACTCTGAAACAGGGAGCATTTCAAGTTTGTGCTAAGTAGAAATACTTAGAGATGGAGAATTATTAAGAAAAGCAGTACGCAAGAGTAAGATCTTGGGAACATTACGTTGACTCCAAGAAGCACCAGCCAGTTTGACCCTGAAGCCAATTTGCTTAATCGTCGATTCCACCTTGCCCGAACCAATCGGTAAGCCCAGCTTACTTTTCCCGTTAAGTATGAATTTGAGCAAGAAGCCAGCCTTGGCAAAGATCACGTAAATTAGA
>JADBWH010000077.1 GCA_020404105.1 Pseudanabaena sp. M53BS1SP1A06MG
AAGTAACGATTTTAGGCGTTTTTGATATCGTGAATATACGACAAATAAATGAAATTTGCGATATTTTCTTTATTGTCTAAGCCTGAAACGCCGAGTTTTTGTTATAAGTATTTATGCTTAGCGCCAAAGTGAGATGCTCCCAGCCATCACTAACCCAAAAATAGCAAGACCAACTTCTAATCATTGCCCACAAAACAGCAAACGTCTCACTGCTCCTGTCTCCTATTGTCCAAGCTAAAATCCCTTCAGCAAAGTGATTCACGGCTGTCCATACCCAAACCTTATTTTCTTTGCTACCCACAAAGGTCTGGAGTTCATCTAGTTCACCTACCTCTGGCACTTCCTCAATTTCCTCAGACTCAGGTAATTTTACTCCTGTCTTTTTTACCCAACCGATTACGGTATTGTGACCAATTCCCGTACAACGCTCAATGGCTATAAACCCCATGCCATTACAGTACATTCTTAAGCAAATTTGCCTTACATCCTCGGAATATCCTCGTTTACTATAGAATTCGACAAACTGATGCTTACATTGCTTACGTTGGTAGCACTGTTTGCCGTATCTATGTCCATTTTTTACTACTTTTTCTCCCTTACTCTTGGGACATTGCATTTTTTTATATTGAACAACTTCACTTCTTATTTTCCAACACGATATTCTTGATTGTCATTATGAATATGTGCAACGCCACTATTTTCAAGAAAGTGAATGTTTACCGTTTCAAAGGCGTGGAAAACACTCGCAATTCAATCAGTTACTGTTGCTCATGACATAAACCCAAAATTAAATTGGTGGTGCAAAGCACCGCCAATTTAATTTTGGGTTTTGATTTGTCCTATCTATATTAGCTATATTAGCTATATTAGTAAATGCAAAGAGCTGAGACTAAGCTAGCAAAGTACAAACGAAAATGTGCTAAGTTTTGGATAATGGTTGTAGAGAAAGTTCTTAAGAAATTGTTTGACGATTTTAGGAAAGTTAGATAAAATTACGAGTATTATTTTTTGTTTTATTGCTTCTAATTTTCCAAATTAGGGGCAATTTTTATATCTTTCAACATTATTGAAAGAAAAATACTTCTTGCGATATAGCAGTACCACAAATATCTACTTCTTTACTAAGTCGAGGAAATCTGCAAAGTACGGTATGTTTCTAATATCATTAGGTTATATTCTAGCCTGTCTCAGAGAAGTAAACCTAGTCCATCCCTTTTAAAGATCGTGATGAGATTTTAAATGCCCCTTTTGCTTGCACAAGCAGTAAAATCCATGGAATGTTGCAGAGGTTACACAAAATGTATACCTTACTAGTCATAGAAGATGATGATGATATTCGATATAGCATTTGTGACATTCTAGAACTGTCAAAATATCGTGTTATGTCGGCATCTAGTGGACGGAAGGGATTAGAAATTGCTAGGCAGCAAATACCAGATTTAATTTTGTCAGATGTACAAATGCCCGAGATGGATGGCTATGAAGTCTTGGCTGCCATTCGTCAAGATCCGAAACTGACGCTTATTTCCTTCATATTTTTAACATCTTTAGCCGATCACCAGTATTTACGCAAAGGTATGCTCTGGGGAGCCGATGATTATCTCACTAAGCCACTCAACAGTGAAGAGTTACTAGAAGCGATCTCCGTACAACTTAGCAAAAAAGAAAAAGTTAATCAACATTATCAAAATATTGCTCAAAATATTGCTCAAGAGAAATTAGAAAATCTATTGTATTTTGATCCCCTAACGCAACTTCCTAACCGTCTAGCCTTGCGTGAGCGTTTAGACAGAGCCATTTCTAATACTTCTCAAGAAGTACCAATTCCAATTCTTCTAATTGATATTGATCGATTTGGTGTAATTAATGATTCTCGAGGAGAAGAATTTGGAGATCTGCTCCTCCAAGCAATCGCTAAGCGAATCATTGATATAGTTCAGGATGATGATACGATTTGTCGCCTTAGCGGTGATGAATTTGCGATTATCCTATCGACAGCCAATCCTAAATTCGAGGCTAAATATGTTGCAAATTCATTATTAGATTCTTTTGCAGATCCTTTTATCGTAAGACTAACCGAAGTTTACGTTACCGCAAGTATTGGCATTTCTCTCCATTCCCAAGATACTAGTGGCATAATGCAGCAGGCAAACCTTGCACTACAAGAGGCAAAGCGTCACGGTGGCAATTGTTATCAATTCTTTGATGAAATTCAAGTCAAGTTACCGCTGAGACTAGAGTTACAGACCGATTTACATTATGCACTTGATAATCAAGAATTTGAGCTTTATTATCAACCTCAGGTCAGTATCGCCACAGGTGAAATGTTTGGTTCTGAGTCACTAATCCGATGGAATCATTCTTCTGAAGGACTCATTTCACCAATGAAGTTTATCCCGATCACCGAAAGTAATGGTTCGATTATTGAGATTGGTGAATGGATACTGAGGACAGCTTGTCAACAGGTCAAGGCAGCACAGACATTGATTTCCCAAAATGCACTTCACAACACTAATGATGTTCTTCAGAGCATTTCATCCCTTAAAGTTTCGGTAAACCTTTCTGGTAGACAGTTTCAGCAACATAATCTAAATAAAAGGATCTTAGATATTTTGGAAGAGATGCAGTTTGATCCTCAATATTTAGAATTAGAGATTACGGAAACTACAGTTGTCCATAACATTGATGCCAGCTTAACCAAGTTGAAGGAACTCAAAGATCTTGGAGTCAAGCTCTCAATTGATGACTTTGGTACAGGTTTCTCATCTTTAAGCTATATCAAAAAGTTTCCATTAGATACACTCAAAATTGATCGCTGCTTTGTGCAACATATTGATACTGATTCCCAAAATCGAGCGATCGCCAAAGCTATCATCACAATGGCAAAGAGTCTCAATTTCAAGACCGTTGCTGAAGGTGTGGAAACCCATGGCGAACTCAAAGTTCTCCAAGATTTGGGATGCGATGGTATCCAAGGCTATTACTACAGCCGCCCACTTCCCTTTGATAAGTTCTGTAACTTCGTTACTAAAGGAAATCGTTTATAAAAAGAAAAGCTGCCTTAGGCAGCTTTTCTTTTTATTAGGACTTACGCATTGGGTAGATGTAGTGCGGGCTTCGCCCGCACTACATCTACCTAAATCCTAAGAAATTCGTTCGGTTTGCGTAAGTCCTATTTATAAATAATCAAGAATGGCATCGGCAACGCGATTAATTGCCCCTTTTTCTCCCAAGCTCTTTCTGACTCTGGTATATCCCTCAAGTATGGTTTGCCTTGCTTGAGGATTAATTAATAAGTCCAATGCACTTGCAGCGATCGCCTCAGGAATTGCCTCATACTGCACAAATTCAGGCACAACCGCTTCCATATTTACCAAATTTACTGGAGAAATAAAGGGCAATTGCAGACGCACTATGTAACGAGCAATCCAAGCGGTAATTGCACTAAGGCGATATAAAATCACCTGTGGCACGTTGAGCAAAGCTGTTTCTAAATTCACCGTTCCTGATTTACTAAGCACCAAGTCGGCAGCACTGATGGCAATCTGTGACTGTCCTGAGATAATCGTGGCATTGATTTCATATTCTATTAATAATTTCTCCACCGTAGGACGGTAACGCTCAAGGGAGAGGGGCAACAAGAATTTTACATGGGGTAGCTTTGCTCGAATAATCTTAGCAGCCTTGAGAATAATCGGCATGACATCCCGTAGTTCTTGGGTGCGCGATGCAGGCAAGAGGGTAACAACCAGATCATCAGCAGTAATTCCCATTTGTTGACGTGCTGCCATGCGATCGGGCACTTTCGCCATCAGATCAACAAAGGGATGCCCCACCCATTGCACATTGGTTCCTTGTTTTTCATAATAAGCTGCTTCTTGTGGAAAGATCGCTAATAACTTATCGGTAAAGGCAGCTATCGCCTTGGTATTTTTGTCATTAAATGACCAGACCCATTCCTGCGGTGCGATGTAATAAATGACGGGAATATTGAGTACACGCTTAGCAAAGTAACCCATACCTTGATTGGGCATCATGTAATCAATCAAAACAGCAACATCTGGCGGCGATTTTTTTAGGGATTTCTTGGCATTTTCCTGTAGACGAATCGTCGGCAAAATGTAGGGTAGAGCCTCGATAGCACCAATTGACCCAATACCTACAGTATTACCAAGTAACTTTGCGCCTGCCGCTTCCATGCGATCACCTCCCAAACCAATAATCTCTAGCTCAATTCCTTTAAGGGCCGCCCGTTCGCGTAGAGCCTCGATTAAAATCGCCCCATGCCAGTCACCTGACACCTCTCCAGTACTAATAAATATGCGGCGTTTCATCTTGATTTCTGAACTGATTTGTGAATTAATTTCTGAGCTAGATTCCATACAAATAGATTGGGTAGCGACAAAGATCGACCTTTGAATTAACTATGACTTACTCATTCAAGATATCGCTAATTTTGCTTTCTATCTCAAGATGATTGGCAGCGCGAAGCGCCGCCAATCATCTTTTGTTTGTTGAGTGATAGTCTGTGCCATATTTGTGCCATATTATTTCACTTCAAATTTCAAAATATCGCATTTAATTATGGTACACTCGTAAAGGTCAAAAAAATTGGACTAAAAAGAAGTGCCTAAGCTCAAAACTCGTAAATCTGCCGCCAAGCGATTCAAGGTGACGGGTAGCGGCAAGTTTGCTCGCCGCCACGCTGGTCGCAACCACCTACTAGAGCATAAAACCACTGCCCGTAAGAGCAGATTAGGTCAAAAAGCAATAGTTGATGAGACTGATAATGACAGAGTAAGTGCAATGTTGCCTTACGCCTAAAAGCTCTTTACTGAGCTTTTTACAGGGTGCAAAGCACTCTGTAAAAATTACATAAAAAACAAATCACGATAATAACGAAGCCATGACGAGAGTAAAACGCGGTAACGTAGCTAGAAAGCGCCGCAATAAAGTATTGAAATTAGCCAAAGGCTTTCGCGGATCGCACTCTAAGCTGTTCCGCACTGCTAACCAGCAGGTAATGAAAGCTCTTCGTAACGCCTATCGCGATCGCCGCAAGAAGAAGCGCGATTTCCGTAGTCTTTGGATTACCCGCATTAATGCTGCGGCTCGCCAACAAGGATTGAGCTATAGCAAGTTTGCAGGTTTACTTAAGAAAGCAAATATCGACATTAACCGTAAGATGCTTTCGCAAATCGCGATCCTTGATCCTGATGCATTTACAGCGATTGTGGAAAAAGCAAAATCCGTCGCTTAAATTTAATTCCAAGACAAAAAAAGTCCACCCTCAGGGCGGGCTTTTTTATTTAATCAAAACCCAAGAAGAGAAAGGTGTCGTGAAACGACACCTTTCTCTTCTTGGGTAGCTATACACGATGCCATAGTATCTACAAAAAAATCTTGAGGTGAACTACGCCATTTTTGCCAAGTTATGATAACGTATTGGCACTTTCGTGCTGTCAGAAATTGACATTCTAGAGGAAGCAAAAGCATAGCATCGCTACTTTTTGCTTGAGACGCCCCCGATCGCTACTGCGTATATTGCATATGTACATTAAAAATGTAGAACTCACTAGATTTAAGTCCTTTGGCTCGACCACATCAATCCCACTATTGCAGGGTTTTACAGTGGTTTCGGGACCTAACGGTTCGGGCAAATCAAATATTTTAGATGCTTTGCTATTTGCGCTCGGTCTAGCAGGCTCAAAGGGGATGCGTGCTGATCGCTTGCCAGATTTAGTCAACCAAGCCCATAGCAAAAAGGGTCGGATGGTGGAAGCAAATGTAACTGTGACCTTTGCATTGGAAGAAGCAGAAGTCACCGCCATGCAGGCAGAAGGGCTCGAAATTCCCACAGCCGAAGGACAGAATGTGGGGGAATGGACAGTTATGCGGAAGTTGCGTGTGACGACACAGGGAACCTACACTTCCACATATTACATTAATGGAACTCCTTGCAATTTGGGCGAGCTTCATGAACAGTTAGCAAAGTTCCGCATTTATCCTGAGGGCTATAATGTTGTTTTACAAGGGGACGTTACGGGCATTATTTCCATGAATTCGCGGGAACGTCGGGAAATCATTGATGAATTGGCAGGGGTGGGTGAGTTCGATCGCAAAATTGCTACGGCAAAGGATAAACTTGATGATGTGAAGACGCAAGAAGAGCGATTTCGGATTGTCGAACAGGAATTAATTGCCAACAAAGAAAAACTGAAGGGCGATCGCGTTAAGGCAGAAAAATATAAAGCCCTCCGCCTAGAATACGAACGGATGGAAGCATCAGAGGCAGTTCTTCAAAAGCGCGAGATTACTTATCAACAGTCACTACGTAATGTCGAGCTAGTCAATAATCGCGAACAATGCGGCAATATTGAGAATGACTTACTTGAGCTGTCTCAGGTAATTGAGATGGGAACTGTACAGCTTAATGAATTGAGCGATCGCGTCCATACCCTCGGTGAAGAAGAATATCTCTCAGTTTCCAGTAATCTATCAGCACAACAGGCGGAATTGCGTGGATTACAACGGCAGCAACAATCTCTGACTAGTTCCTATCAAAATAACCAAAATCACATTGTTAGTACTCAAGAGGAAATTGATCGACTCCTTCGTGAATCTGAACACTTAGAATCTCAAAAACAACTTCACGAAGAAGCCTTAGCTACATCAGAGAAGACTCGCGATCAACAAGCTTCGATTGTTTCCCAATATCGAAAAGAAGTACAAGCGATCGCCTCAGCTTCATCGGAATGGGTGCGTCAGCAAACACAGTTACGTCAAGATATCGATCATATCCAAACAGAGCTAGATCCCCAAAAGCAAGAACAAACCAGAATTAGAGAAGTCCTCAATCAGCGATCACTCCAACTAGAATCACAGGAAAAGGAACTCCAAGAAATCATGGCTGGCGAAGGGCGCTATGCCGTAGATATGCTCTCAAATCATTCCTTAGAAGATGCACTGCGTTTACAAGAAGTAGAGGTCAATAGATCAGAGACTTTAGTGCAAAGTCTTGCTAAAACCTTGTCAGAAGCTCAACTCGAAGTACAACTGCAAAATGAAACGATTGATCGCCTTAATCAAGAGCAACGAGTCAAAACCCGTCAACTAGATAAGCTAGAAGCACAGGTACAGGCAAGTCGTGAGGTACAAGGCACTAAAGCATCGCAGGTGATCATCGAATCTGAACTGTCGGGAGTCTATGGACTGGTTGCTCAGTTAGGACTAGTGGAGCCTCGCTATCAGCTAGCGCTCGAAATCTGTGCAGGTGGTCGTTTAGGAAATCTAGTAGTGGATAGTGATCAGGTTGCTGCCGAGGCGATCGCTTTACTTAAGCGGGAACGTGCAGGACGCGCTACCTTCTTACCATTAAATAAATTGCAACCTGCCAAGTTACCTTCACACATAGAAGCTCAAAAATTAGGAGCCATTGATTACGCCTTTAATCTTGTCTCTTACGAGGAACCCTATCGTGATGTCTTCTACTTTGTCTTTGGCAATACGCTTGTATTTGAGCACCTCGACCAAGCGCGTTTCCATATTGGTAAATATCGGATGGTGACGCTAGAGGGGGAAATTTTAGAAACTTCTGGCGCAATGACGGGTGGTAGTGCTCCTTTACATACCAGCCTCCATTTCGGTAATACCAAGCCTGCAGAATCGTCAGAGACTAAGCAACTGCGCGATCGCCTATTAGAAATTGACCAAATGTTAGCGCGATTGAATCAACGTTTGCGTGGTGCTTTGACAGGTATTGCTAAATATGAAGAGCAATTACAATCCGCCAGAACCACCCATCGTGAAGCACAACTTAAACGCGATCGCATCTATGAGCAAGTCGAACGCAACAGTCGCGATCACTCACGCCTACAAGATCAAATTCAACAAACCCGAGCCGCCATTGAAATTGGTCATGCACAGTTAAATACCCTTGATGGCAATATTGCCGAACTAGAAGCAAAATTACTAGTCAAACGTGCAGAACTTGCAGAATTAGAGAGGTCGGGAACCCATACCCGATGGCTACTGGCTCAAGACGCTTTACAAGGGCAAGAAGCTTTACTCAACAGTGCAGAAATTGAACTGCGAACTGCAAAACAACAATTGGGTGAATTAGAAAATCAGCATCAACTTGCGCTAGAAAAAATGGCTCAGCGCCAAAGTCGTCTTCAAGAACTGCGGAATACTCAAACAGAACTGATTAACAACACTGCCAAAATTCAAAATCAAATTAAACAAACTGAAAATGCGATCGCCTCTTACCAATCACGCCTTGATGTCCTAGAGCAAATTATCGGTGCAGCTAAGCAGGAGCGTGATGCCTGTGAGCGATCGCTACGCAATCAAAAGCAACAACAACAACAACAGGAATGGCAGTTACAAAAAAATCACGAACGTCAGGTAGAACTAGAAAAACAAATTGCCCAATTTACCGAACAACTGCAGCAAATTGAACTGCCAGATATCGTTCCTGAAGTTCCCGAAGGCATGACCCTTGAGCAATTACAACTAGAACAACGTCGCTTACTCAAGCGGATTCAGTCGATGGAACCCGTCAATATGATGGCGATCGCTGAATATGAAGCAACTTCTGAGCGTCTGGAAGAACTTAGTAGTCGGCTGGAAACACTCAACCAAGAACGGACTGAACTCTTAATTAGAATTGAGAACTTTACGACTCTGCGTCAACGTGCCTTCATGCAAGCATTTGATGCTGTAAACGGACATTTCAAAGAAATCTTTGCGGAACTCTCTGATGGAGATGGCTATCTCCAATTAGAAAATCCCAATGCGCCACTCAGTGGTGGACTGACACTCGTTGCTCATCCCAAAGGTAAGCAGGTACAACATCTCTCATCCATGTCTGGAGGCGAAAAATCCCTCACAGCACTTAGTTTTATCTTCGCTCTCCAGCGCTATCGTCCATCCCCCTTCTATGCTTTTGATGAAGTGGATATGTTCCTTGATGGCGCAAATGTTGAACGTCTCTCGAAAATGGTACGCAAGCAAGCTAATCTCGCTCAATTCATTGTAGTTAGCCTTCGCCGACCTATGATCGAAGCTTCAGAACGCACGATTGGGGTAACGCAAGCACGAGGTGAGCATACTCAAGTATTAGGATTAGAACTGCGATCAAGTTGATAAAAAGCCGAAATGTTGTGAGCCTAGCAGACGCACAACATTTCGGCTTTAGTCTTCACTTGGCTTAGAAGCTTCAAACTTGGTGCGCGGCAAAGCTGCAATGATCGCATCCAAAACCTTGGTCACAGTTACTATTTCCATGCCGTAATTTTGCATCACCTGCATACTAGGAATAATCGCTCTTTTAAAGCCTAATTTTGCGGCTTCCTTTAATCGCATATCTAATTGCGACACGGGACGCACCTGCCCACCCAAGCCCACTTCGCCAATCATCACTGTGCGCGGATCGACCATGCGATCGCGAAAACTTGCCGCCACAGCGATCGCTACTCCCAAATCTACCGCAGGTTCCGCAACATTCAAACCACCTGCTGCCGCCACGTAGGCATCCAGTTTTGATAGAGGAATACCGATTCGCTTTTCCAGAACAGCCAGAATTTGCAGAAAGCGATTTGTTTCTATGCCCGTTGTCGTGCGGCGAGGCGAGGAATAACTGGTAGGACTGACGAGCGCTTGCAATTCCACCACTATTGGGCGCGTTCCCTCACAAGCTACTATTGTCGCTGTGCCTGAAACCGCTTCATCTCGATTGCCGAGAAATAATTCCGAAGGATTGGCAACTTCACGCAAGCCGCGATCAATCATCTCAAATACACCGATCTCCTGTGTTGCCCCAAAGCGATTTTTGACTGATCGTAATAGTCGGTGGGTAGCAAAGCGATCGCCTTCAAAATAGAGCACTGTATCCACCATATGTTCTAGAACCTTTGGTCCTGCGATCGAGCCTTCCTTCGTGACATGACCAACGATAAATAGCGATATATTTTCTCGCTTAGCTACGCGCATCAGCGCCGCCGTACATTCTCGTACCTGTGAAACGGAACCAGGGGCAGCATTTAAATTTGAGAAATAAAGCGCTTGAATACTATCAATTACGGCAACTTTCGGGCGGAGAGATTGCAATTCTCTTAAGACTGTCTCTAAATCAGTTTCCGCCAATAAATAGAGAGCATCAGAGTTCTCTTCAAGAATTCCCAATCTCTGCGATCGCAGTTTCACCTGTTGTGCTGACTCCTCCGCACAGACATAGAGCGTGGGATAGCGACTCATCAGTTTTTGCGCCATGCCCAATAACAGTGTACTTTTGCCAATCCCTGGTTCACCACCAATCAGCACAAGGGAACCAGCCACAATGCCTCCACCCAATACGCGATCGAGTTCTTCATAGCCAGATGGGGATCGCGCTTGGTCATTGTCGGTAATTTGTGAAAGCGTTAAAGATTCTCTAGCTTGTATTTTTCCCTTAGATTTGGCTGTACTGAGATGCGAGAATGTGGCGATCGCATTGGTATTTGTGGACATGACAGGAACTATCTCTTCTTGCAACGTTCCCCAACTAGCGCAAGCGGGACATTTTCCATACATCTGTGGGAAGTCTTCACCGCAGTTATTGCATACATATCGAGATTTTGTTTTTGCCATTGTTTAAATATATTACAGATATTACAGGCTTAATGATAAGGGTAGTGCGATCGCCGATCTTGTAGGGTATGTTCCTTAATGCAACTCTTGCCAATCTATTGGTAGATTGCTGGTAACGTACCTTGCTTATGTATTTCTTGAAGCAGGTGATCTCAGCCTAACAACGCCCATGCACACTGACCGCCGAAAGTTGATCGGTTGTAATGCAGATTTTATCTGCGGCGGGTGATCGGCAACGTTAGGTTGCTTAAAATATCGGTGAGGAAATAGCGAGAGGTTATCTAGTAGTGCTTGATGTTCAAGACGGCGAACAAATCATCTCAGGAATTGAATATGAGAAGGAAATTCGCAAGTATCCAGAAAATCTCCGTAGAGGGTCATTCAAATCGGGTTGGGAAGACGCAGTTATTCGCCAACGGGTTGATATCTCCAAAGACTAACTTGGCGTAACTGGAACTATCGGACAGGAGTACGTTTTGGTGAGAGGTCAGTAGATGAGATCAATCAGATTTTTGAACTATTTGCCCGACATTACAAAAGCGTGAGGGGCATTGACCCTTCATCTTGGCAAAGTGACATAGAGCAATAGATCGCAAAACATCGAAAACTACCTAACTCATATTACGCAGAAGTCTAAAAAGGTTTCAGGGAGTGCCATTCCAAGTAAGATTGCTGCAAAGCCTTGATATATAACTTGGATTTGAGAGCAAAATGATTTAGTTTAGAATTAAGTTTGAGAACCTCCAATTTCAC
>JADBWH010000078.1 GCA_020404105.1 Pseudanabaena sp. M53BS1SP1A06MG
AATGAGTGTGTACTCATTTGAAAACAAAAAATCAGTCCCATTAAGAGTTTTGAGTTTTCATTTTGCCTACGGCAAAATGAAAATCGCTATAAGCCCATAACCACTAGGGTAGTGATCAAGAGGGAATGATAAGAATCTTAGATTGGATGAGAGTATTGTAGTGATGAACAAAAAGCCAAATCATGGCAATGTGATTATCCAATTTTTTAGAGAAAGATAAAGTTTTTCTAACCAAACGAGCAACCCGTTGACGCAAAGTGCAATTAAACCTTTCCATGTGATTAGTTTGTTTTGTTGCTTCAGGTATGGGTTGATTTTGAGGATTACTTACAAATTGGCGGTGGCAATTCTTGCATTTGTGATTTTGTTTTCCATGACGGGTTGTGCCATTTTTGATAACTCTCTTAGATTTGCAGTAAGGACATTCTTGTTCCATCGTTTTTTCCTGTTCAATTGCTTCCTTTTTTATACCATTCCCTCTTGATTACTACCCGAGATTCGTAGGGCGATTTATACTACTAATGCGATTGAGTCGATGAATAGCAGTTTGCGGAAAGTGATTAAATCTCAACAGATTTTTCCTTCCGATGAGGCTGCTTTCAAATTAGTTTACTTAGCCTTGCGGAATATCTCTACGTTGATCTAAGAAGGGACGCTATGCGCCCTTCTTAGTTTTAAAAACTGCCTACACTTAAAGGAACCCAATCGCCATTGGTGGTTAAGCCTAACAACATCGATTCTTGTGATCGGATCGATTTACCAGTGAGGGCACAAGATTCATCTTGCTGAGCTGTTGCGGTGACACTGGCGCGAATTTGTTCTAGGGAAATCCGCTTTTGTATCGGTGAGAGTTGCCTATTTTCAATGTAATCCCAGAGAACACCACGGATTAGAGCCTGATAGCCTTGCCCACCCGCCAATTCTTTGAGCTTTTCCTTTAGTTCCCGCTCTAGGCGAATGCTGGTAACTTCCATATCTGTGGTCGCAGGACTTTGGTGTAGTGTCTGCATAATTTTTCTCCTAGTTAGTTTACAAAGTTCGATATCTATGTTTATACTACAAGTGTAGTATGACTGTCTAAGAAATTCCAAGTACATTCCTATGAAATTCTATTTGTCCATTGGTCAGTATCAGATTCCCCAAGATTGGCAGCAAACCTATTTCTTGGCTATATCTGACTTAGTGATGACCATTTTGGACAGAGATGGGATTGGGATTTTTGGCGATATTTATGGAGATCGCGGAAACCTAGAATCCCTAAACCATTCAACCAAACCAGATTCGTGGAGAGATGTTCTCACCGTCGTTAGCGAATTTACCAGCGTTAGCAGATTTATTAGTGCAATTAATCCAGAGACATGCCCAAGCGGGGGGTATCGGCAGGTCGCCGTACCCATATAAAGATTAGACAATCAAGTCTTTCGCCCCCGCTTTCAACCCTAAGAAAGCGGGGGCATTTTTTTATAGCGGTTTTCCAATGAGTATGTACTCATTGGAAACTCAAAAATCATAAGGATTCTAAGGTTGCAGGTTGCCTTAAGAAAAATGAAATCAGCAATATCGTGAGGAGTAGCCAATGCAGCTTATTAATCAGTATGAACCAGATGTATTGAGGCAATCAGTAATTGTGTTTTCGCAAAACTATCTGCCCGTGAGCCGTATAAATATTAAACGAGCGATCGCTTTGCTAGTCACAGGTCGCGCCGAACCATTGGAACTAATGAGCCAACAAACCTGGCAAGTTGTTTCCCCCAGACTCGTCCTGCAAGTGCCAGAACATATCCGTCTGACGCTGACGAAATCAGAACGATTTTGGCGAGTTCCACCCGTCGCCCGTAGAGAAATTTTGCGTCGTGACAATCACATTTGCCAATATTGCGGCAACACTAAAAAACTGACGATCGATCATGTCATTCCTCGTTCTAAGGGTGGTCTGAATACTTGGGAAAACGTTGTCATTGCTTGCGAATCCTGCAATCAACGCAAGGGCAATCGCACTCCTCTCGAAGCAAATATGACTTTGAGGACTAAGCCGAAAGCACCCGTTCATCCCACCGTTGCTTTTGCGGAACAATTCTGGCGATCGCAACAAGAAATAAACAGTGGATAGCGATCGATCCTCGCGATTTTCAAGTTATCTACGACAACTTGAAAATCGCTCCCCTAATTAGATTGATATATTCTGGAGCATCAATCACCATGTTGAAACTCACTTATACCGAAGCTGGATTGCATTTGGAGAAATTAGATATCTCCCTAGAGGAATTCGTCACCAATCGGATGTTGCTCAGTTTGCGTTCTGGCTCATCGATACATATCGAATCCAGTCGCGCTGCTTTTCTCTTGACTGCGGATGTCGTTGATTTGTTATTACTGAAGTCTGTTATGTCCGATCAGATCGCGAGCAAGCTGAGTGTGGATAAGGTTGACGATCGCTATGTTGAGGTTTGCTTTAGTGGTACTTGGATCGCTAACGATCTCTGTGCTGAAGAAGGGACTCTCGTTACCGCTTTAGGCGATCGCGTCGAGTTCTATTTGCATAAGCTCTGGAAACTCAGCGAGTCCGCTTTAACATTCGCGAACTTCTAGAAAGGAAGCGCTTGGCGCTTCCTTTCTAGAGAATTAACAACTTTTTGAGAAATCTCTTGACAATTATGTAGCATGTATAATACAAATATACTACAAAGCAATTACAAAAGCTTCTGCACCTTGAAAACTGAATATTTGCAACTGAATATTTGCATTAGATAAATCCCGCAGCAAGTTTGATTTTGTCAAAGATAAATTGAACCTTGCTCAATCTTCCCTTGGTAGCTCAGTTGGTAGTAGCGCCTGTCTGAAGAACAGGAGGTCGTCAGTTCAATTCTGACCTGAGGGGCTTTAGTTCAAAAAAATTTGCTAAGCAAATTTTTTTGAACTATTCAGTGTTGCCTTGTAGCTCAGTGGTAGTAGCGATCGCCTGTTAAGCGAGAGGTCGTAGGTTCAACCCCTACCAAGGCAGTTGCCACATAATATTTACAGCAGCTTAGGGATATGTGGCATTTAACCGAGTGTGGCGCAGAGGTAGCGCGGCTGCTTTGGGAGCAGAAGGTCATAGGTTCAATCCCTATCACTTGGATACAGCGCTAAGCGCTGAGAACGATTCAAGAAAAATTTGCAAAGCAATTTTTTCTTGAATTGAAAAAGCTATGCAGGGATGGAGCAAGGGAGGCTCTTGAGACTCATAACCTCAAAATCGGCAGGTTCAACTCCTGCCTCTGCAACCAAATATCACTTAGATTCATCGTGCTTTGCACAATGAATCTAAAAATACTTTTGCTGGTGTATAGTGGTTTTCATTTTGCCTACGGCAAAATGAAAACTCAAAACTTTTAATGGGACTGATTTTTTGTTTTCAAATGAGTACACACTCATTTGAAAACCGCTATAGCTCAACTGGCAGAGCATCTGTCTTGTAAACAGAATATTACAGGTTCAATTCCTGTCATCAGCTTGAAACCTGTAATGGAAGTTGCCATAGGAAACTTCCATTACTTAACTAATTTAAGGAGAACGATCATGTTGCATTTTTACTCGCCAGATTTCTTGCAATTTTTTTACTTCATTATCAGCTTTCAGAATTCCGTTATTAGATATTTGAGATTATGAGCGAACATCGCCTAGAAGAAATTGTGATCGAACGTCCGCGTGGTGGCATGAGACAAAGCTCTCGCAGATTAAAAGGTGAGCGCAAGAAACTCGATCGCTTAACCCTTGAAGCTAGCGAAGATGGGTTACTCAGTCCCTACTTAATCAAAGTGAGACAGAAAACCAAATACTTCTCCGATCATCTGGCTCCATTACGGCGATTTTTACGATCGCATGTTGGTCAACATTGGGATCTGGTGTATAGCAAACTATGCGATCGCCTAGACCCAAGAACCGTAACTGGACAGCATGTGATTACGCATCTCTGGCATTATGTGGAACGCTATGTCGAAATTGTCGATGGCAAGCCCTGTCGTAAGCCATATCAGCCTCGCTACCTTGGTGACGGCTGTTTTGGCAAAAGACATGACGAATTTTATGTTCATCCTGAAACAGGACTGCTATGCGAAGCAAAGCGCTTGCTTTAAAAATAGAGAGTGGGCAAAGCCCACTCTCTATTTTTATTTGGGAATGTCGCCTAATGGAGGGGCATCGATCTTCTAAATCGATCTGTGTAGGTTCGAGTCCTACCATTCCTGTTTTGCGATTTAATAAGGAACTGAATTTTTAGCGTGGCTTTGCCACACTAAAAATTCAGTTCCTTGTATATGATTATTTGATGAAAGTTTGATTGGTGATAGCGATCGCATTATGATATTTGCACTGTAAATAGTATGCGTACTGAGAGCGAGGTTAATGACTGCCCAAACAACACATCACAAGTCTGAGCATGAGCCAAGTAGCCCAAAGGACTGGTCGTGGAAATTTTGGCAGGTCGTGCCGCTTTATCCCTATGGTCAGAGACGCACTATTCGCAAAGAAATTGTCAAGGATGCGATCTGGACTTTCGAGCAGATTCAGGGGATTTTTTATGTAGTTGTACCTATCAGAATGACAGTAGTGAAGTTGTCGGCTGGGGGACTGCTGGTATATGCGCCCGTTGCTCCGACTCCCGAATGTATCCGCCTCGTAAATGAACTGGTTGCCGAGCATGGTGAGGTCAAATACATCATTTTGCCCACGGTATCAGGAATTGAGCATAAGGTTTTTGTGGGGCCCTTTGCAAGGCAGTTTCCCAAGGCTCATGTTTATGTCTCACCACACCAATGGAGCTTCCCATTCAATTTGCCGCTTAGTTGGTTAGGTTTACCTTGGGGACGCACATCGCTGTTGCCTGAAGATAGCTCAAAGGTTCCCTTTGCCGATCAGTTTGACTATGCGGTTCTAGGTTCGATTGAACTAGGCTTAGGAAAATTTGCGGAAGTAGCACTATTTGATAAGCGATCGCAGACTCTTTTAGTTACTGATACGATCATGTCTGTTCCCGAAAAGCCGCCAGAAATCTTACAAATAGATCCCTATCCCTTGCTATTCCACTCTAGAGATGGTGCGGATGAACCAATTGTCGATACAGAAGTGAATCGGATTCGCGGTTGGCAAAGAACGGCTTTATTTCTGTTCTATTTTCGTCCCCAAGTTTTGGGAACTGTTTCCTTTTTTCAAGCTTTACTAGATATTACCAAAGCTCCAGAGCGATCGCGCAAAGCCTTGTTCGGTCTGTACCCTTTTCGCTGGAAATATAACTGGTATCAATCCTTTGAATCTCTACGCGGCAATGGACGCATTTTCGTTGCGCCAATCTTGCAGACTCTCATTCTCAATCGTGATCCGCAAACAGTAATTGCATGGGCAGATAAAGTTGCTAGTTGGAATTTTGTGCGGATTGTTCCTTGCCATTTTGACAATGCGATCGCCGCAACGCCCGCTGAGTTTCGTCAAGCCTTTAGCTTTTTAGAAAAGAATCCGCAACCTTCAGCTACTAAGAACCTACCTGAAGAAGATTTTGAAGTTCTCAATCAAATCAATAATATTTTACAGGGCAATCGCATTATAAGAGAAGCAAAAGATAAAATCTAATATCTTCTGTTATACCAAAACACAGTAAGACATAACCCCCAAGCGTTGCAAGGCAACGCTTGGGGGTTATGTCCTAGCGATCTCTTTTACTGCTGTATAACTAGTAAGAGTTTTAAATCTCCTCATAGGAAGATTAAGTGTTTTATTTCAAGTTAATCGCAGGGGTCTTACAAACATCAATTGGATCTAGCTCGGCAAATGTTCCATCATCATATTCAGCTCTAATATCGAAAATACAGCCAGCATCATCACCTTTATAATCTGAACGTTTCCACTCAAAATCAGCTTTTTCGCGATCCTTAATAGGGCTGGTAAGCTCATTCTGTCCCCATTCTTCTTTTTTTGGTGCAGACATATAGACAGACTTCAAAGTTTTTCCGCTGTTGTTCACAACTGCAATCCTTATTGTATCAGCAGGCTTTTCAGCACTAGGAGACTCTGTTGCATTAGGTTTAGCAGTTGCAGTTGCAGTAGGTGAAGGAGAAGGAGAAGGTGTTGAGGCAACAGTAGGTGAAGCTGCGGTGGTTGGGCTAGAAGTTGCGGCGGTTGGGCTAGAAGTTGCGGCGGATTTAGTGTTGTTTGGGGATGGGGAGCTAGGAGTACATGAAACTGCTGCAACCGACAAACTAGCTGCGATCGCTAGATTCCTCAAAAAATTTTTTTTCATTAAATTGTCTTAAATACCTGACTTAATATGAATAATGAGAAACTATAAATTGAAAGTTGCTTTTTAGCAATTAGCTATTTGGCTAAATCCCAAAAGAAAAGGACAGTGACGCTTTGCATCGCCATCGCTTTCTTTTGGGATTTATTTCTATTTTCGTCCCCAAGTCTTGGGAACTGTTTCCTTTTTTCAAGCTTCACTAGATATTACCAAAGCCCCAGAGCGATCGCGCAAAGCCTTTTTGGGTATATTCCCATTTCGATGGAAATATAACTGGTATCAATCCTTTGAAGTTCTCCGTGGCAATGGACGGATTTTCGTCGCGCCAATTTTGCATAGGACTTACGCAAGAGTGATAGGGATAGAAGGATGTTTGAGTTGAGTCCGCAAATAATCAGATAAAAGATAGGACTTACGCAAAATGACCAAGAACTTGGCTGAAAGCTAAAGTCAGCTAAAGCAGACTAAGGAAACCCTATAATCAATCCGTTGAAACAGGTTTAAGCTTTCAGCCCGTAATTTATTACAGGGCTACTGCATAAGTCCTAACTAAATTGAACCATCGCCAAGTCATAGGGGTAATTAATGTACTTAGGAATAATTTTAAGCGTAAAGAGAGAGATGATACGAAGCATCATCTCTCTCTTTTATAGCGAAGAGTTCCATTATCGCTATCTATTTCAGCAAAGCAACCAACTGGTAAAGGAGCATTCTCACCATCATGCCCAAAGGGTAAATTACTGACAATGGGAATGCCTAAATCAGATAGGCGATCGCGCCATACATCCTCCATAGAGAAACTAGGTGTTGATACTTCCGCTTGGCTAAACCGACCAATCGCAATGCCTTTGAGCTTTTGTAAATGTCCCGACCAGCGCCAATGGGTTAACATCCGATCAACTCGATAGGGTGCTTCCCCCACATCCTCGATCGCTAAAATCACATTCTCTAGATCGGGACAAATCGCAGTACCGATGATATGTGTCGCGAGCGTTAAATTTGCTGGTAAAAGCACACCTGTCGCTTTGCCATTATTCCAACCTTTACCAGATAGGGTAATTGCATTGACCTTGCCCTCTAGCCAATCAAATAATTGCTGTTGTGATCGTGCTGGTTCATTGCCTAAAGTGGTTAGCACAGGTGCATGTAAGCCGCCAATACCCTTATGTTGAGCAAATCCCCAAAGTAGAGCCGTGATATCCGAGAAACCAATTAACCATTTCGGGCGATTGCTCAGTTGCTGCCAATCTAATTTTTCCATGAGGCGCATCGAGCCGTAGCCGCCTCTTGCACAGACAATTGCTACAGATTCAGGATCATTCCATGCGGTGATTAACTGCTGACAGCGTTGCTCATCGGTTCCTGCAAGATAGCCCCAAGGTTGACTTAGGTCTTCAGGAATCAACAATTCATAACCGCGATCGCGCCAAATCTTGACACCCTGCTCAAATCGCTCCCATTCTCGTAAGGCTCCACTAGGGGCGATGACTGTCACCTTTTGCGAAGGATGGATACTTGATGGAAGTTGGGATATTTGCATCCTGAATCACCTTCTATTTAGGTTAGTAATATCTCTCAAACGCCAAATCTATCAAGCGATCGCATAGTTCTGTGAAGGGAACACCTGAATATTCCCATAGCTTGGGATACATACTCAGCGAAGTAAATCCAGGGAAAGTATTAATCTCATTAATTAAAACTGTTCCCGTTGCTTCAACATAGAAGAAATCGACTCTGGCTAGCCCCGAACCTGCGACGGTTTGGAAAGCTTTTACTGCCATGGACTGCACCGCTTGGGTCACATTGTCGGGCAATTGACTGGGGATAATGAGATCAGCTTTTCCTGCGGTGTACTTGGTTTCATAATCGTAGAAGTCGCTATTAAAGGTGATTTCACCAATTGCCGATGCTTGAGGCTGCTCATTACCAAGCACCGCACATTCAATTTCACGGGCAGTGACACCTTGCTCAATGATGATCCTTGGATCGTAGTTCGTGGCTCTGGCGATCGCTTCCTTTAACTGTTGGCGATCACGCACCTTAGAAATCCCCACCGATGAGCCAAGATTAGAAGGCTTGACAAAACAGGGATAACCAAGAGTTGCTTCAATATGCTCACTCCAAGCAAGTTCATCCTGTTGCCATTGCCAGCGATTAATAGCCACATATTTGACCTGAGGTAAACCAGCATTCGCGAAAATTGCCTTCATTGCAATTTTATCCATACCGACCGATGAGGCAAGCACACCATTCCCAACATAAGGCTTATGCATTAACTGTAAAAGCCCCTGCACCGTACCATCTTCGCCATTGGGACCGTGAAGCACAGGGAACCAAAGATCGACTTGCTGAACTTCCGTCGGTAAGAAAAAAGCCGCATTAGTTAATATTTCTGAACCCTCTAAAGCTTTACCCAAATCTAAAACTTGTTGTGATACATCAGGACTGCGCCAAGTGCCATCGCGTTGAATATAAAAAGGCTGGAGTTTGTAACGAGAGTTTTGATTGAGGGCTGAGGCGATCGCTCTTGCCGATGTGATTGAGACATCATGTTCTCCTGACTGTCCACCAAATAACAAACCGACATAAAGAGGAGATTTTGCCTTCAAATCGATCGATACAGCCGTCATTAGTAAACACCCTCGCCAATCTGACGTTAACTTTTAAGTATTGACTACTTTACCTTAAAGTCACCTTTGAATGTGATAAAGCAGTTTTCAAATGATTGTGTACTCATTAGGACTTACGCATTCGGTAGATGTGGTGCGGGCGAAGCCCGCACCACATCTACCTCAATCCTAAGAAATTCGTTCGGTTTGCGTAAGTCCTACTCATTTGAAAATCAAAAATATTTACTATTAGGGACTTGCGATTAATTAAAGTAACTACAGCTTCGACTTTGCTCAGAAGTAGAACCTTGCTAAATACCCATTTGTGTAACTGCAATTTTGCCAGAGAAACAGACATCAACATCGGTTTCGGGAGCGCGATCGCGCAGATTGTAACGACCTGTATAAGTTACGCGATCGCCATCGACTTTAAAACCCAATGGCAAAGGCTGACTCGACTTTTCGCAAAATACAATCTCAGGAATAGTATCAAGATCTGTCGTCTCTAAATGGGGCAAGTTCACATTCCAATATGACTGCGGTGGCAGGTGAATCTCTAACAGTTGCTTAATTACCCTAGCGGAAGTTTCAGCAGCCCAAGTCCAGTTAAACTCTCTGCACCGATCTCGATAATGGGAAATTGAGATCGCAGGAATATTATGAAAAGCTGCCTCGCGTACTGCCGCCACAGTCCCTGACATATAGACATCCACGCCCATATTGCCACCATGATTAATGCCTGATAGTACTAATTTCACATCACTATATAAATGTGCGATCGCCACCCGCACACAGTCTGCAGGCGATCCATCAATGGCATAGGTATCTTCGCCCAGTTCTAATCTTTGTTTAATAGCGATCGGGGCATGGGTGGTGACTTGATGCCCACAGCCCGAATATTGACGTATCGGCGCTGCGATCGCCCCCTTAGTTCCAAATACTAACTCTGTAGCTTTTTGTAAAGACCAAATCCCCTCTGCATCAATGCCATCATCATTAGTCAAAATAATAGTCATGAATTTATGAATATCTATAAATTATTTAGAATTATTTAGTGATAAAGACAACAAAGCTTTAATTCTCACTGAAGCTGAGAATTAAAGCTCCGACGCATATTGAAAAGCTCATCCTTGGGATGAGCTTTTTGTAAACTAGGCGGCTTGCTCTTCTAACTGATCCTTGTGGAGCCAAATTACAGGGGTTGGTACTTTACTAAACTTGACTTGGACATAATCACCACGAAACTCTAATACTTCGCCCCATGTCTCAAAAATGTAGGATGACCAGCGAGTATCATTAGCCGTTGCTTCAGTGCTATTTTCGAGCTTTTCCCGAATTGCGCGAACTAGAGTGCCTTTCTTTAGTGCCATAGTATTTAATGCAACAAATTATTAAGAAATTAAAACTGTTAGTAGGTATTGTATAGCAATCCGATGTGAGAGGTACATAGCATGGTTTAAACCTCTTCTAGCCCTTTGTGTTCACACCTAACCCAAGCAAAATTTTAAAAGCGTTGCGAGGCAACGCTTTTAAAATTTTGCTTGGGTTTTTTGAAGAAAAAAATGCTAAAACAAGCTCTTTTAGCATTTTATAGTTATGAAATCAATTAAAAATTTTCAATATCTCATATGTTTCTACTACAGCGCTTTGTGCTCAAATCCAAACCAAGATATTTCCTAAAAAGCTTGCGAAGCAAGCTTTTTAGGAAATATCTTGTGGTTCGTTTGATCGAAAACTGCTGTAAGTATCTCAGCATAGTAAAATTCAAAATCAGAAGGTAGGTTGCACACTTAGCGGGCAACCTACCTTCTGATTTTAGGTTATGCATACTACTTAGCTAAGAATAGATTTAAAGTTTTGCTTTATAAGGTTTTGAATCTATTCTCATACTCTTAGGACTTACGCAAACCGAATGAATTTATTACGCATTGGGTAGATATGTTGCGGGCTTCGCCCGCAACATATCTACCCAATGCGTAAGTCCTAACTCTATAACTCCCTATAACTACTTATAGGCTTTCAGTAAACATCTCAAGGAATTTTTGTTAGGATAGCCCCATGAATTAGGTATAACTGCCATGTGTATCTGCGTTAATTGCACCTATGTCGATCGCTGCATCACCTATCACTCCGTCGAAGCTTTACACCTTCAACCCCATCTCACAGAGCATCCAGACTTTGAGGCAATTTCTCCCACAATTAACGTTAATATCCGCACTAAATCGAATGACAATATTCAAATGGAATGGGATGTTGTCGGTTGTGAGAGCTTTGTATCTGAAATGGGAAAATGGATCAAATTGCGACCTGGCGAACTTGTTCCCACTTAGGCATTACAGAGATTATTGCCGACTGCTATGCGGGTGGCAATAATCTCATACTGAGAGATGTATTTGTTTTTCGATCATTTTAGTCGCCATGTGTTAAACAGCACTTTGCAATTATCTAAAACACAGAAATATTTTTGAAAGTGTTACTTGGCAGCACTTTCAAAAATATTTCTGTACTATTCAAAGTCTCAATAGATTGTATTTAAAACACCTCTGCAACAAGTTAGAAATTCATGACCAAAGTTGTCAAACCATTTTTGCTCAGTACTTTATTAGGTCTATCTTTTAGCGATTACTTCCTTCCCAATTCTCATAATATTGATCAAAAAGATCATATTGTTGTCATAGCAAAAAGTACACAGACTGAGCATACAAATGTATCTTCTAACTTTGGCTCAGGTACATCTACAGAATCTGCAAGCAACATAATAGAATATCAGCGATTAATGCAGTTGTTTAGTGATCGTCAAGTATCCAAATCATCATTTAGTGAAGTCCTTAAGTCTGTTGCTAATCAGTTTATTGGTAAAAGTTATCGTGAGAGATTATTAGATCAGGGGGAAACAGAAAAACTATTTGTTTCATTTACAGAATTTGATTGTGTGCTATTTGTGGAAACAGTTTTAGCTTTCTCACGCAATTTATTTTCAGTGAATCCCTCCTATGAGAAATTCGTCCAGAATATTCAAGAAGTGCGTTATATAGATGGTAAGTTAGATGGTTATTGCAGCCGTTTACATTACTTTTCAGACTGGATACGTGATCATCAGAAGCGAGGGATTGTCAGAGATCACACTGAGGAACTAGGTGGTATTCCGCTTAACAAGACCCTCAACTTTATGAGTAGTCATCGGCAAAAATATCCTCGTCTCAAGCATAGCGAAGCCAATTATCAATGTATTTTGGCAATGGAAAAGAGAATCGAACTAGAAACGAAATCTCAGCCATTGCGATATATTCCCTCTCATAAAATCCACTCGATCTATCCCTCATTAAAATCTGGCGACATTATTGCTGTAGTGACAGACATTAAAGGGCTAGACACCACTCATACAGGATTAGTTTATCTCAAGCCCAAAAACACCAGTTTCATTCATGCTTCCCCATCAGGCAAGGTCAAAATTGCTCCTGATTTACAGCATTATGTCGAGCGCGTCGATCATGCGATCGGCATTATGGTTGCCCGTCCCAATTTAATACCCCAAAAGGAAAGCATATAGCGTTTACTAGTCTGGAGAAGTATAGGTTTGCTCAGCTAACCATAAACCGATCGCTGAGCGAAGCCGAGGCTAATGATGTTACAGCGCTTTGCGGTTGCTTAATGCCCAGAAATATTTTTAAAAGTGGCGCATAGCACCACTTTTAAAAATATTTCTGTAGTAATCAAAGCCTCAATAGGCTGTAACAACTGATTTAATCCCGAGCGCATTCATTTCTTAATATTCAGATCGCCTAATTGTTAGACAAGCCCATTCCTGACGCTTCCAGAAAGTAGCTATCAACCACTTATGGGCATCTAAGACTTCTGCAACCTTGGGGACTTGCTCGATCAAAATGCCGCTCAAAATTCCCCAGCCATTCTCATCCACTAGTTGATCGAAGTAGGGAACCATATCCATAATGATATCGGCAAGAATATTGCAGGTAAATCCATTAGCAGGAGCAGGCATATTCGCAATTAAATCTTGAATGCTCCCTTCCTGTACCCAGATTTTTTCCTCAGCAATATTATTCAGTTGGCGATTATGATTAGTTGCCTTGATCGCCAAAATATCATTATCGATCGCATAGGCTTGGCTTGCACCAATTAGCAACGCCCCAATACTGAGAATTCCTGAGCCGCACCCGACATCCGCTACGACAATATTGTCTTCTGGCTTTACGCCCCAAAGACGCATTTCTAGAGCTTCTAAACATAACTGTGTCGTTGCATGAGCACCCGTACCAAAGGCACTACCAGGGTCAAGTCGCAAAATCTGACGATCGCTATCGGTGGGTGGATCAATCCAAGCAGGATAAATCATCAACATATCGCCAATTTTCTGTGGACTCCAATGTTGCTTCCAACTTGACGACCAGTCCTCATCACTGATGATCGTCCACTGCGTAATCGGAGCTTCGTAATTGCAGGCGATCGCATCTTGTTTGAGCAATAGTGCCAGAGCTGCTAAATCTAGAACCTGTCCTTTCTCAATAGGTAGATAGCTATTAACGCGAATTTGTCGATCTTTTTGGTGAGTCACCATACCTTGACAACCAAAACTTTGTAATCTCCAAAAAATTTGTTCTTCCAATGCTTGATCCGCAACAACTTGGATTTCCCACCAATTATTGATTGAGGTGATACTCGAAAGTGACATCTGGCGCTAATGACTAAATGTAATGATTATTCTAGAACTATATTTTGCGGGTAATGATTCCCTGTAGCAAGCATATTTCATCGTAATATTTTAGGATTCTTCAGGATTTAGTCTTGGATATATTCTTGCTGCTGTAATAAAGCTAATTCTGCGCGTTGTGCTTCTCGCCCCAAATATGCAGCATGATCGAGAAGCGTAACAGGACAAGGTTGAGTTTTTTCAAAGATTTCTACACAGAGTTCCTTAGCAGAGCGACCTGTAAATAATTGCATCGCTTGGCGCTCCACTTTACCTTTAGCGGGAATAGGCTTCCCAGTTTCAGGATCAACTGCTAAGCCCTGTTCATTAATAAAATTGCTATAGTGTTTTGCACAAATTAAATTTTGCTGCCGATCAATATAAATTATAAAGTAGCCACTCGGATCAAGAGCCAGTGATCGCTTGGACAGTTCATCGTCAATTTGCTGGATTTTTTTGGGAAGTACATCCGTTTCTACGATCAAATTCATTCACTTTAGGGCTTGAAAGTATTTTGTCTAGATCCCATGATACGACTTAATATAGCTATTTATTGAGATGACATCATAATATCCTTAGCTTATAACTCAAGAGACGATCACCATGCCAGCCAAAATACTTGATGGACGTTATAAATTAATTAAAAAAATTGGAGCTGGAGGTTTTGGGCAGACCTTCATTTCTAGGGATATGCGTCGTCCAGGTTCACCGCCCTGTGTTGTCAAACAACTCAAGCCTGCTAGTGATGATCCTAACTTTATTCGTGAAGCAAGGCGATTATTTAATACTGAAGCCGAAACTCTCGAAAAACTAGGTAAACATGATCAAATTCCCCAGTTGCTTGCCTATTTTGAGGAAGATAAACAATTTTTCCTAGTTCAGGAATTTATCGAAGGGCAATCGCTATATGATGAATTAAAAGCGACTCTCCCTGAAGTGTCCGACCTCGATCATCAAACTCAAGAACAGATTTTGGCAGAACTCCAAAATATTGATGCTCCTCCTAGAGATAAGCAGCTTGGTGAAGTTGAAGTCCTCAATATCTTAAGAGATGTTCTGGAAGTTTTAGAGTTTGTCCATTCTGAAGGCGTAATTCATCGTGATATTAAGCCAGATAATTTAATTCGCCGCAAGAAAGATCAAAAAATAGTCCTCATTGACTTTGGCGCAGTTAGAGCTATGCAGGACGCAAATACGAAATTGACACCCGATGAAAAAGGTGAGTCTCGTTTCACGGTTACGATTGGGACACCTGGCTATATGCCTAGTGAGCAATGTGCAGGTCGCCCAAATTACAGTAGTGATATCTACGCATTAGGCATGGTGGCGATTAAAGCGCTCACAGGCTATGCCCCCACGGACTTACCCACCGATCCTGCTACAGGTGAATTAGTATGGCGGGACAAAGCGAAGGTGAGCAATGGTTTAGCTATGGTTTTAACAAGAATGGTGCGCTATCACTACACCCAGCGCTATCAGTCGGTGCGTGAAGTCAATCAAGGTATCACTACCTTTGCGACGATGAGTGAAGTTGAACGTCAAGCTACTACCAGTAAGATTGTCAGATCAACTATTGTTAATAATTCAATTCGCCTAGCCAATTCTAATAACAGTTCCAAGTCTATTAGCGATCACTCATCAACACGCCGCACACTATCATCATCTCCATCATCTAGTTCTAACTCTGGAGTCCTATTTTTATTTGGAGGACTTTTAGCTTTTGTTGCTGTCATCTCTGTATTTGCGCTACCAGCAATGATGCGGAACAATCAAAAATCGGTAATTGTCAATAATGCACCTCCTATACCTAAGCCAATTTCCACTGAAGTAGCAAATCCTATTGCTACTACCCCCAACCCAGAAGCAGTGAATCAGTTACTTGCAGTGGAGGCAAATAAGGAGTCGTTATTGATTCCAAACAAAATATCGGGGAATGCTGTTCATGCCTACAAAGTTACGGCGAAGTCTGGACAATTGCTGAGTGTTTCAGTTATCGGGAACGGGGTGTTATTAAGTATTTTGAATGAGCAGGGAGTGGGGATACCTGGCACGGTCAATGTACCAAGTACGGAATTAGATATCCAAGCAGATGGTACATACTTGCTACAGTTACGAGCTATTGCAGGTGCACCTGAAACTCTATATCAGTTAAAAGTCGCGCTAAAGGATAAGGCGATCGCCTCACCTCCTACTATGCCACCATCAGGTGTACCCACTCCACCTACAGGTGTAACTACTCCACCTACATCACCTTCACCATCGGCAACGCCATCACAAGCACCAGCACAAATAGAAATTAAAGTTAGGAATAGATAGAACATCCACCAGTACAGAGAAAATACTGAAAGCTTCATAAGACTTGATGATTGTTATATAAATGAAAATATATGGAATTGATTTTACAAGCGCTCCAAGCAAAACCAAAAGGATTGTCTGTGCAGAGGCTTACCTCGATGACACAGGTTTGCATATTGAGAGGTTTGAGCGCTTTACCAACTTTCCTGATTGGATAGAATTTTTACAGCGCTCACCATCTTGGATTGCAGGTGTTGACTTCCCCCTTGGTCAACCACGCAAATTGGTCGAAAATCTACGATGGGGGACAACTTGGATCGAATATGTCAAGTTGGTAGGGCAGATGTCTAAATCAGAATTTGTAGAAACTCTAAATAAATATCGTCTAGGTCGCGCCAATGGTGATCGCGAACATTTGCGTCAAACTGACCGCATCGTAGGTGCAATTAGTCCAATGAAGGTCTATGGTGTGCCTGTAGGCAAGATGTTTTTTGAAGGTGCACCTCGAATGTTGGCAGCAGGCTTTAGTATTTTGCCTTGCCATCCCACGGATGATCCACGGATCGTGATTGAGATTTATCCTGCGCTGATGGCAAGAGCGATTATTGGCAAACAAAGTTATAAATCCGATGACAGGCGCAAACAAACTAGAGAAATGCAATTAGGTCGTCAGGCTGTCATAGAGTATTGGCGATCGCCAAACTTTGCAGCAACCTATGGCTTGAGTATAGATATTAACGTTCAGCTTGCCGAAGAATGCGATCGCGATGCATCTGGTGATACGTTAGACGCTGTACTCGCCGCAGTGCAAACTGCATGGTCAGCTAAACAACCTAACTATGGCATTCCGACAACTTGCGATCCCCTTGAGGGATGGATTTGCGGAAAGTTATAAATTGGCGATCGCCTTTTTCATCTGTTCTTTGATAAAAGGGACATCTTGCTGTGCTAAATTCCACAAAGTATTCAAGTCAACTTCTAAGTAGCTAAACATCAAGTTATCACCAATACTCGTTAAGCTACGCCAATTAATTTCGGGATATTGATCAATAAAACTAATTGGTAAACGCTTTGCTGTAGCTCCGATGATGCTAATGGCTCGTTCTACGGCAAAAATTGTCTTTTGATCGCAACTAAAATCTAGAAAATCAATTCCAGCTACAAATGACTCAGTGGCTGTCAAGGCCTCTAAGATGTCTTGTATTTGCACTTCAAGACGATGGTTGATATTTATCTCAGCAGGAATAATCACTTTTCTGGTTCCCATTAGTTTTTTTATTTAAAAAACTAGTTTAACATTCAGCAGTAATTCCTAAAATTGACAATATTGCCGATAACGGCGATCGCAGGTGGCGCAAATTTTGCCACTTGTACCAGTTCGACAATATTACCCAGGCAGCCGATCAATTCCGACTGATCATGGCGAGTCCCCTGACGAATTAAAGCTACAGGTGTTGAATCAGGTAAGCCAGCCAAGTTTAATTTGGTCACAATTTCCGCCAAATTATGTAGTCCCATATAGACCACAATCGTCTCCGCAGCCTGTGCGATCGCTGTCCATTGCACCTGTGGACGATATTTCCCTACAGACTCATGCCCCGTCACAAAAATTACCGACGAGCTAAAATCACGATGGGTGAGAGGAATCCCTGCATAGGCGGGAGCTGCAATCCCTGAGGTAATTCCTGGGACTATCTCCACTTCAATCCCTGCGGCACGCAAATCTGCCAACTCTTCCCCACCACGCCCAAAAATAAACGGATCGCCCCCCTTCAGACGTACAACAATCGCATAATTTTGTGCCTTATCGATCAGTAGCTGCGTGGTTTCCTCCTGCAATAGCGAATGATTACCGCGTCGCTTACCTGCATGGATTTTTTCAGCGATCGGATTAATCATGGTAAGAATTTCATCACTGACTAAAGCATCGTATAGCACCACATCACAGGTTTCTAGCAGGGCTTTCCCCTTTAGCGTCATCAAGCCCGCATCTCCAGGTCCCGCTCCTACCAAATAGACCTTACCAAAAGCAGGCGACTGTAGTTCTTTTGCCAAAGATTGATCCGTATTTATGTCTGTATTTGTGTCTGTATCTACCGTCATGAGCATTTTACATATAGCGAGGTGATCTTACCTAGCCAGCCTTAGAGATGTGATTCTCAAGAATGCGGGATATCTAAGCCAAATATTGCAAGGCGATCTCATCACCATTTTCCTCATGTATTCTAATTGTATTAGGTTGAGACGTAGCCATCTTGTCAAGTCAGATCAAGCAGAAGAAACTATTTCAGGGAGCCTGATAGAACTTCTGATCAATCTTGTCACGAAATATTTATATGCTTAAAACCCTTCTTGAAATGTAACGAGTACAACGAATCAAAATGAGGCAGGCGTGAATCTTACCGACTTTACCAAAGCAAATCTTACCAAATCTAGCCTAGAAGGAATCAACCTCAAGGGGGCGGATCTGAAGCGTGTGAATCTCAGCAATGCCAAACTTGCAAAGGCGATGCTTGCCAAAGCGAATCTGACAGGTGCATTTCTGCATGGAGTTGATCTCAATAACGCGCATCTGGGCGAAGCGAACCTGACCGAAGCAAATCTGACCTCGGCCTTGTTAATTAAGGCAGATCTACAACGAGCTTGTCTCAATGATGCATATTTAGTCGCAGCCAATCTCAATGGCGCAAATCTCACCAGCGCATCTTTAGTGAATGCTGATCTAAGTCTTGGTACTCTCACAGGAGCCTGCCTCAATGGTGCAAATTTAAGTCAAGCGAAACTGAACGGTACTTTTTTTATCGAAGCGAATCTTTTGGGAGCAGATCTCAGTAGTTCCGACTTTACGGGCGCATTGATGATCAAGGCAAATCTTAGTGGTGCAAATCTCAGTCAAGCTTGTTTGATGAATGTCGATCTCACTGAAGCTAATCTTACAGGTGCAGAGTTGCATGATGTTGATCTATGCGGTGTAATTCTCAACGAAGCTAACCTTAATGCGGTCGATCTTGTCCATGCGAATTTGAGTGGCGGCTCTCTTAGTCGCGCCAACTTAAGTTGGGCAAATTTACAAGGTGCAAACTTAGAAAAAGCAAATCTCATCGGATCTGATCTGAGTTGGGCAAATCTAAATGAGGCAAATCTCACTGATGCAGACTTGAGTTGGACAAATCTTACGGGGGCATTTTTAATGAAAGCTAACCTCAGTGGGGCAAATCTCAATGGGGTTAATCTGTCTAATGCCAACCTCAGTGGTGCTAACTTGAGCGGTGCTAACTTGATGGGGGCGAGCTTAAGTGGTGCAGATTTGAGCAATGTCGATCTGAGAGGTGCTTATTTAATTCGGACAAATTTACATAATGCGATTTTAAATGAGGCAAATCTTACTGGTGCAAATCTTGATGAAGCTGTACTCAACGGAGCAAGTTTAAATCGTGCTAACCTGAATCGTGCTAATCTCACCAGAGCTAGCTTGACAGGGGCAAATCTAAAAGGAGCATTTATGCTCTGGACAAATTTGAAAGGAGCTTTCATGTTGTGGACAAATTTGGATGGAGCAAATATGACTGGTGCGATTTTACCGACGGATAAGTAACAAACATGAAAGCTAGAGAACTAGTCGATCGCTACAATAAGGGGTTTCGAGATTTTAGTGAAATCGATCTTAGTGGCGAAAATCTCAGTGGTGCAGGTTTAACTGCGATCGACCTCAATAATGCAGATCTGAGTGACACAAACCTATCGGCAAGCACTTTAAATGAAGCCAATTTGTATGGCGCAAAACTGCATACAGCCGTACTATATCGAGCGAGTTTGAGTGATGCAAATCTCAGTGAGGCGGATCTAAATGGTGCTAGTCTGATTAAGGCTGATTTGCATGGTGCTAGTTTGGAAAGGACAAATCTAAAATATGCTGATTTAACTGGTGCTAATCTCAATGCTGCAAGTCTAGTAAATTCTGACTTAACGGGAACAAATTTGAGTTGTGTGTCTCTTGTTGGAGCCAATCTAGAAGGGGCAAATCTTACCGAAGCATTTTTGAAAGGAGCGAACTTAGATGGAGCAAAATTAAATGGTGTGAATCTTAAAGGCGCTAATCTAAGTGGGGCAAGTTTTAGTGAAACGAATCTTAGTCATGCAAATCTATCTGAATCCGATCTTTCCCATGCAAATTTGTATGCAGCGAATCTCAGTGATGCTTTGTTGTCAAAAGCGGATCTAAGTGGTGCAAATCTAAGTGGTGCGAATCTGAATGATGCGAATCTTCAGGATGCTGATCTAAATGGAGCATTTCTGATCGATACTCAGTTAGGTAGAGCAAATCTTGAAGGCTCAAACCTTAGTAAATCTAATTGCTATAAAGCTAATTTTAAAGGTGCTTTTTTACTAAGAACTCATTTCAATGGTACTAATTTAAATGGCACTGATTTTGCCAATGCTACCCTGCAAGTCATTGAAGATGATACTGGTCATCATCCCGAATATGCAGCAGATTAAGCAAGTTATATAAATTTTAAGTTATGCCATTTGCTGTAGAAACCGCAAAGGTATGTAGATCCGACGGCATCTAGTAGAAAGCAAACTATCAAAATCGATCGCTCATAAAGAAGACTCAGAAGGCTGATCAAATCAATGATTAGGAATGAAACATGAACTCAATAAGTAATAAACAGCAAGAAGTGCCAAAATACAAACGCATTTTATTAAAACTCAGTGGCGAAGCGCTGATGGGTGATCGCAGTTTTGGGATTGATCCTGAGGTTGTTCAAGACATTGCTTTACAGGTTGCAGAAATTGTCCGTGATGGTATCGAGGTAGCGATCGTTGTCGGTGGTGGTAATATCTTTCGGGGTATTAACGGAGCAGATAAGGGAATGGATCGAGCTACGGCTGACTATATTGGTATGATTGCCACTGTGATGAATGCCCTAACCTTACAGGATGCCTTTGAGCATTTAGACGATCCAATTCCCACCAGAGTTATGTCGGCGATCGCCATGCAAGAGATTGCCGAACCCTATATTCGCCGCCGCGCTATTCGCCACCTTGAAAATAATCGGGTGGTTATTTTTGGTGCAGGCTCAGGTAATCCCTATTTTACTACAGACACTACCGCCGCTTTACGTGGAGCAGAAATTAATGCTGATGTCATCTTAAAGGCTACTAAGGTCGATGGTATTTATGATAGCGACCCTAAGAAAAACTCTAATGCAAAACGTTTTCATTCTGTGAGTTTTGACCATGCGCTGATCAATGATTTACGGGTCATGGATGCGACAGCTTTTGCCCTATGCAAAGAAAATGGCATTCCAATTATTGTGTTTGATCTAGGTGTAGTAGGTAACATTCGTCGCGTCGTCATGGGAGAATCGATTGGTACTTATGTTGGAGGTTCCTGTGAAATTAACTGATGTTGAGGCGCGAATGCAGAAAGCTGTAGAAGCGACCCAGCACAATTTCAATACTGTGCGAACGGGGCGTGCAAATGCTTCGCTGTTGGATCGGATTACGGTGGAATACTATGGTGCTGAGACACATCTCAAGGCGTTGGCTAGTATCTCTTCGCCTGATGCAAGTACCCTACAAATTCAGCCCTTTGATCGTTCGACGATGCGGGCGATCGAAAAGGCAATTTCTGAGTCTGATATTGGGCTAACTCCAAATAATGACGGCACAAGCATTCGCCTAAATATTCCGCCTTTAACTACTGATCGCCGTAAAGAGTTGGTCAAGATGGTTGCCAAGCTCGCCGAAGAAGGCAAAGTGGCGATTCGGAATGTGCGCCGTGATGCGATCGACTCAATTCGCAAGCTAGAAAAGGCAAAAGAAATTTCTGAAGATGATTCCAAAAGCCAACAAGAGCAAGTGGATAAGTTAACAGAAAAGTTCGTTAAGACTATCGATAAAGTAACTGCCGAAAAAGAAAAAGAAATTACCACAATCTAAAAATTAAAGGAGATGCAAAGCATCTCCTTTAATTTTTAGATTGCCTATAAGCCGAAATTGTTGCAGATGAGATCGCGTTGGGACTAGGCAGCTATCTCGCGGCATGAACGGAAGCGGAATATATTGCTCTCTAAAACAGGCGATCGCGAACGTCACTTAATGAATCTAATGAATCACCGAGGGTAGTGCTGCAAAGTAATTTTTTTAGTAATTGTGTTGCGGGCGCTTTGCGCCTTCAACACAATTACATTGCATGACTACCTAATTTAGCTGTTTAGCTTTTGTTGCGATCAATATCTATTGATCGCTCCAATGTTGAAAAATTTGACAGTGATCCACGTACAGAATACAGCTATTGAGGCTTTGAGTAGTACAGAAATATTTTTAAAAGTGACGCTTCGCGTCACTTTTAAAAATATTTCTGGGTTTTGAGTAAGCGCAAAGCGCTGTAATATCAATTTCAAGGCATTGTTGAAACAATGGCAACGAGTATTTGAATTAAGGGGATAGAAGAAATGATTCTAGACAACGAAAACCAGAATCTAAAAGTCCATGAGTGGATTAAGCAATATACAGAAGAATGCTCAATTGATATCGTTACAGGCTATTTCACGGTTGGCGCTTTAGCTTACCTTTCGCAGCAAGTTAATCAAAAAATTACCATGTTTCGGCTAGTACTGGGAGATATCGGGGACTGTCAAGCAAAGTGTGTAAAGTCTAGAAGCTAGAGATGGAGCCGATCCTCGAAGAGGATCGCAAAGCGATTGAGAGCAGGTTTCCAATCGCGAATGGGCATAGTCCATTTCTTAGAAATATTCCGCATAGCCAAGTAAACTAGCTTGAAAGCAGCCTCATCGGTCGG
>JADBWH010000079.1 GCA_020404105.1 Pseudanabaena sp. M53BS1SP1A06MG
AAGAGTCTTGCTCTATTCCATTGCAGATGTTCATGCAACTTTTCGCGAAATACGCTAATCTCTTTCATAGGGGTTTTATTTGTGATGTGGTTATCTTTTATAAAACCCCTTCCTGCCTACTTTTGCAACTTTTTGTCCTGTACTAAGCACATCACGTTAAAAATAGAATCAGAAAGAATCGGAAATAAGAAAACCATGAAACTGTATATGGAGATCGCCGCCGCGAATATAACTTTTGGGAAGATTTATTAGCAAGATCAGCCTGACACACAAAAACTTTGTATGCAAATAAATCTTTGTTATTCAGGAGACATCCTTACCGAAAACCTATATGTAATAATCACTACATCAAATCTACGGTAACTCGACAAGCAAACCGTAGTATATATGTATAAGACATTTACAATACGTTAAGAATCCTCCATGACTGCATTACATCTTTATTTTGCCAAAGCTTCTACATTTGCTCAGCGCACTCGCGTCGTTCTACTCGAAAAAGGAATTGAATTCACCTCTACTGACATTGATTTCCAAAATAAACCCGCAGAATTTCTCAAGGTTTCCCGCTATGGTAAAGTCCCTGCGATTGTGCATAACGGTTTTGAAATTTACGAATCGACAATTATCAATGAATACTTAGAAGAAGTATTTCCTGAACCAGCACTTTTACCAAAGGATGCAGGTCAAAAAGCGATCGCCAGAATTTGGATTGACTATGCAAATACTCGTTTTGTCCCTGCCTTTGTGAAACTATTGCGTGGTAAAACTGTGGAAGAGCAAGAGCAAGGACGCAGAGAGTTTATTGAAGCTTTGCTTTTCATTGAGCAAGAAGGATTTGGCAAATTGTCGAGCGATGGAACTTATTTTCTAGGCGATCAGTTGAGCCTAGTTGATATCAGCTTCTATCCTTGGTTTGAGCGTTTGGCAGTACTGGAAAATTTCCGCAGATTTGAACTTCCTACGGAAACTCCTCGTATTCAGAAATGGTGGGCAGCTTTACGCGATCGCGAATCCATTAAAGCAGTTGCTAATTCCAAGGAGTTCTATCTAGAGAGATTTGCTAAAGTTCTCGGCGAACCTGCACCTGTGGTAAAATAATTTGCCCTAAGAGAGCGGAACAAGAATATTATTAGGAATAACAACCACAAGCTTAGAATTACATCTCACTGGAAAAACAGCGATCGTCACTGGCGGTAGCGCGGGCATTGGTCTAGCTACTGCAAAGGGACTATTTAAAGAAGGCGTGAATGTAGCGATCGCGACTCGTAATCCCGAAAAGTTAGAAAAAGCCGTTAGAGAGATTAGCGCACTTTCTAATTCTGGCAATAAAGTCATTGCGATCGCTGCGGATATCTGTCTAGCTGAAGGTGTGGATGAAGTCGTCGTCACCACACTCGAAACCTTTGAAAAAATTGATATCTTGATTAATAATGCAGGTTCTGCGAAGGCGGGAAACTTGCTAGATATTGGCGATGATGTTTTTCTGGATGCATGGAATCTCAAGTTATTGGGATATATTCACCTTGTTAGAGCTGTGATTCCCGATCAGATTAATCGCCGTGATGGTAGTATTGTCAACATCATTGGTGTTGCTGGGCGGACTGCTCGTCCCAATTTTCTACCTAGCAGTACGACTAACGCCGCTTTGCTAAACTTTACTCGCGGTATTTTCAAAGAACTTGCTCAACATAATATTCGTATTAACCCAATTTCTCCTGGTTTGACTAATACTGATCGCGCCAAGGATCTTGCAGAGCAACACGCAAAATTAGCGAATATTTCCGTTGAGGAATATAGAGCACAAGCAGTCAAGTCAATTCCATTAGGTCGTATCGCTCAACCTGAAGATATTGCAAATCTAGCTTTATTCTTGGTATCAGATTTAGCTGCTTCGATTACTGGAACTGAAATTCTTGTTGATGGTGGGCAAACTCCTGGGGTTTGATATTAACTTCAAGAATAGTTCTACTAAATTCTTAAAATATTAGGACTTACGCATTGGGTAGATGTGGTGCGGGCTTCGCCCTCACCACATCTACCTCAAGCCTAATAAATTCGTTCGGTTTGTGTAAGTCCTAAATATTTATGACTTACACAAAAGGTTTATCGTAATGGCAATTTATGAATTGCCATTACGATGAAATTAGGGTTTCAACTCCTTTTGCGTTAGTCCTCATACTTTTGTATATGACAATTTATATCGATTTTTACTATGGTTTGGGAAGTCGCTATTCCTATTTAGCGGCCTCCCAAATTTCATATATTGAAGCAAGATTTGATTGTCAGTTCATTTGGAAACCACTTTTTAGCGGCAAATTAATCCAATTGTGGCAACGTAATCCATTTACTGAACAGCATGTTTCAGGGCAGTATGATTGGACATATCGTCAGCTTGATGCCAAACGATGGGCAGATTATTATGGCATTCCTTTTCATGAGCCAAAGTTAAAAAAAATTGCGCCAGAGTTATTAGCGATCGCTGTTCTTGCAGCTAATCGATATGACTTGCTAATTAACTATAGCCATCTTCTATTTCAAAAAATATTTGCTGAGCAGATAGAAGTTGAGGTTGAGTTATTAATCAAGCTAGCGAGCAGTCTTGAAATCCCTGAAGATAATTTTCGAGAAGCGTTGCGATCGCCTCATTTACATTTAGAGTTAGATCAAATCATCCAAGAAGCTTTTCATCGTGGAGCCTTTGGTGTACCAACATTTTTTGTTGACTCAGAAATGTTTTGGGGAAATGATCGTCTGATGTTACTAGAACATTATCTGTCGAAAAATTTATGATTCTCATTCTCTCGTATTTTAGCTGGCCAAAGCTAATAGGTCATTAAGATTTACGAGATCAATCAAAAAAGTATCATGTCCATGATTAGAGAGAAGTTTGCTAAGTTTGGCATGAGGAATAAACTGGGCTAGTTCTTCCTGTTCTTCAGGAAAATAGAGAAGATCAGTTGGTGTCGAAATAATCAAAGTTGGCTGATGGATACTATTTAAAACCTGAAAATAATCCCCCCGATCACGTCCAAGATCATGGGTATCCATTGCTTTAGTGAGCGATATATAGACATTGGCATCAAAACGCTTTAAAAACTTCTCCCCTTCTTGATGAAGATAATTAGAGATCACAAAATTACCATGATGATCAATCTCTCTCCCAAATCTCTCCACAAAATCGGGACGACTATAATAGGAACAAGTAGCAATCATTCGAGCGATCGCTAATCCTTGATGTGGCGGATTGTCTTGATCATAATTGCCATTTTGCCAATTGCGATCAGCATAGATTGCTTGACGTTGTGATTCTGCTAGGGCAATGCTCCAAGGAGAATGACGACCTGAAACTGAGATGGGAGCGATCGCTTTGACTAAATCAGGGTACATTACCGCCCATTCGAGAGTTTGCATTCCTCCAAGAGAGCCACCTGTGACTAACTTCCATTGAGGAATATTTAGGCTCTGCATTAGTTCATATTGTGATCGCACCATATCACGGATCGTAATTGCAGGAAAGCTTGCACCAAAGGGTTTATCAGTTTCAGGATTGATCGAGACCGCACCTGTGGAACCATAACAACTGCCTAAAACATTGCTACAGACGATAAAATCTTTCTCAGGATCAAAGGGTTTTCCCTCTCCAAATAGTCCACTCCACCAAACGTCAGCATCAGCATTTGCTGTAAACCCATGACAAATTAGCACAGCATTGTCTCCATTCGCATTCAGTTCTCCCCAAGTGCGATAGGCAATTTGCACATAAGGAATTATTCTACCTAGCTCTAGTTTTAGTGGATTGGGAATTTGATAAAACTGTGTGTGATCGGAGATAAAACCTTGGTATTTCATATTTATATTTTTGTCTTGAAGTGATACTGTAGGTACAACTTCAAGACTTGTTAAATTTGCTGAAATGCTTGTTCAAAGTCAGCTTTAATATCTTCGATATGCTCTAAACCAACAGAAACTCGGATCAGATCAGGGGTTACGCCTGCGGATTTTTGTTCTGATTCCGATAGCTGTTGGTGAGTGGTTGAGGTGGGATGAATCACCAAGGTTTTGGCATCGCCGACATTAGCCAGATGGCTCGCCAGTTTCACAGCATTAATAAAACTACGACCTGCTTCTAAACCACCTTTAATGCCAAAATTCAGAACTGCGCCAAAGCCATGTTCAAGATATTTCTTAGCGCGATCGTGGTAAGGATGATTGGGCAATCCTGGATAATTTACCCATTCCACTTTGGGATGATTAACCAGCCATTCTGCGAGATCTTGAGCATTCTTGACATGGCGATCGACTCGTAATGAGAGGGTTTCTAATCCTTGGATCAACAAGAAAGAATTAAATGGACTGATCGATGCGCCAAGATCTCTTAATCCTTCGACTCTAGCTCTGATGATGAAAGCAATGTTGCCAAAGGTTTCATGGAAGTTTAAACCGTGATAGCCCGTCGATGGCTTGGTGAAAATGGGGAATTTACCGTTGCCCCAGTTAAATTTTCCAGAATCAACAATTACACCACCGATGGAAGTTCCATGACCGCCGATCCATTTAGTTGCCGACTCAACTACGATATCGGCTCCATGGTTGATCGGACGCGCCAGATAGCCACCAGCACCAAAGGTATTGTCAACAATTAAGGGAATACCATTTTCATGGGCGATCGCTGCTAAAGCCTCGAAATCAGGAATATTGAACTGGGGATTGCCAATGGTTTCCACGTAGAGGGCTTTAGTCTTTTCATCAATTTGCTTACGGAAGTCTTCGGGATTATCGCCATCGACAAATTTAACGTTAATTCCTAAACGGGGCAATGTCACCTTGAACTGGTTGTAGGTTCCGCCATATAGATAACTAGTGGAAACGATATTTTCTCCCGCCTGTGCGATGGTGGCGATCGCTAAAAACTGGGCAGCTTGTCCACTAGATGTGGCAAGTGCCGCTACACCACCTTCGAGAGATGCAATACGTTGTTCAAAGACATCTGTAGTCGGATTCATAATCCTTGTGTAAATATTGCCAAATTCCTTTAAGGCAAATAGATTTGCACCATGATCGGCACTATTAAAAACATAGGAAGTAGTTTGATAAATGGGAACCGCTCGGGCATTGGTAGCAGAGTCTGGCTTTTGCCCAGCATGGATTTGCAATGTTTCAAAGCGATAGTTTTCAGACATAGTGATGTTCACCCATTAAGCGACTAAAGCCGAACGATTACCGCCGCCGCAATAACAAACAATCGGGGTATTAGGATCGGCGATCGCTTCCTCAATTTTCTGCTCGATGATGCCACGACTGAGATGAATTGCGCCTTTAGCATGACCTGCATTCCATTCACTTTCTTCACGGACATCAATTATTATTGGCTTTTGCTCTACTTTTAGAGCACTTAATCCATCTATGGAGATCTCCTTAATTCTAGTTTTAGCCTCAGCCACTAGTTTCTGAAATCCTTCACTATGACTCATATTTTTGAATACCTCTTCATTTTAATACCAATGCTTTACCAATCGTTGTAGCTTCAATTAATTCAATTAACTTACCTGTCTTGACATCTAAAGATAAAGCCATGGATCGCAATCTCCTTGTGGGCAAGGGGATGATTACTAATGCGTTTTACCCCGATTACGAGTCACATGGGCCTATCCTTCTTCTAGCCTGCGTATTTAGCAGGGGCAAGACTTAAATCTATACATATCGAAGTCGCAAAGTGACAAGTTGACAGCTAAAGCAGCGATCCTTTCTCCCAGAAATTTTCAGTATAATCTTGGTTAGCCGACAATACCTCTTGCAAAATTTGGCTCATAACCTTTGTACCCCTAGTTTTTATTCGTGATCAGGTTTATAAATTTGATTATTTACTAAAACTACGATAAGTTGATGTAAATACCGTAGATTACTAAATCAAAATTAGCACCTTGACATCTCAAAAGCAAGCTTTTGAATTGCATTAAGCATGGGTTATTAACGATTAAATTGATCCGTAAATTAATCTAAAAACCTTTAACAATTAATGATTTGCAGACAAACACCTAAATAATCGTGTATATGACGTAGATTTATTGCTGTTATGTAATCATCTATGTAATACTACAAAAACTACGGTATGTTTGTGTGTTTAGCGTAGTAAAGGATAGGAGTCAGTTGTGCAAATTTTTTGGTTTATTCCCACCCATGGTGACGGGCGCTATCTTGGCACAAGTATTGGAGGTAGATCTACCGATCTAACCTATCTTCAACAAATTGCTCAAGCTGTTGATCGACTTGGCTACACAGGAGCGCTCTTACCAACAGGACGATCGTGTGATGACGCTTGGATTGTTGCCTCGACATTACTTCCTGTTACTCAGCGTATGAAGTTCTTAGTAGCAGTACGTCCTGGTTTGATGTCTCCTGGGGTGGCAGCGAGAATGGCAGCGACTTTTGATCGCCTATCGGGTGGCAGATTATTAATTAATGTGGTTACGGGTGGCGATCCTGTGGAACTAGCAGGTGATGGATTGCACTTAGATCACACATCGCGCTATGAGCTAACCGATGAATTTCTCACCGCTTGGCGTGAAATTTGTGCTGGTACTTCTGATTTTAAAGGCAAATATCTTGATATTCGTGAGGGCAAGCTGCTCTTCACTCCATTACAAAAACCGCATCCCCCATTATGGTTTGGTGGTTCTTCGGATATTGCTCATAAGATAGCATGCAAACATATTGATACCTATTTGACTTGGGGTGAACCACCTGCAAAGGTTGCTGAAAAAATTGCGACGGTCAAAAAATTAGCAGAAGCCGAGGGCAGAAAGATTAAGTTTGGAGTTCGTCTCCATGTAGTCGTGCGGGAAACTAGGAGTGAGGCTTGGGAAGCGGCTCATAATCTGATTCGCTATGTTGATGAAGATTCGATCGCTAAAGCGCAGCAAGTTTATGCACGCATGGATTCTGTTGGACAAAGAAAGATGTCCGAGTTGCATGGTGGTAAGCGGGACAACTTAGAAATTAGTCCTGACCTATGGGCTGGTATAGGACTGATTCGGGGTGGTGCGGGGACTGCTCTTGTAGGTGATGCTGATACGGTAGCCGAGAGACTGCTAGAGTACAACGACCTAGGCATTGATAACTTCATTCTATCTGGATATCCTCACTTAGAAGAGGCATATCGAGCAGCGGAGTTGTTATTTCCACGGTTGCCGCTAGAGAACTTACCAAATAGCGATCGCCAAGTGATGACTGGACCTTTTGGTGAAATTTTAGCAAATGAAGATGTACCTAAAGGTCATCCAGACAAAATTGATATTAAAGAACCTCAACCTACGGTGGATTAAATGGAACAGTCGTTTAGCGCTTCGCCTCAGTCGGTGCCCAAATCCCTGAGCCAGAAGTTGCGAAATCCCCTCTATAAAGTTTGGCGCAGTTTTTTACCTTGGCTAGTGCCAATGTTTGCTATTGTTCTATGGCAACTTCTATCTCAAGCAGGTGTGATTTCTTCCAAAATTTTGCCTGCACCACTTGATGTTTTGAAGGTTGGGATCAAGCTAGCTCAATCTGGAGAACTCCTCAAACATATCACCATTAGCGGAACGAGAGCTTTAATCGGTTTTGCGATCGGTGGTGGTATTGGATTTCTGTTGGGTTTAATCAATGGTTCATTTATAATCGCTGAAACTCTTTTGGATACTTCACTTCAGATGCTTCGGAATATCCCTCACCTTGCCCTAATTCCACTCGTGATTCTCTGGTTTGGCATTGGTGAAGAGGCGAAGATCTTTCTTGTAGTGATTGGCGTGATGTTTCCTATATACCTCAATACTTACCACGGCATCCGTACTGTAGATTCAGGACTAATTGAGATGGGTAAAGTCTATGGCTTGAATTCTCTCAAAATCTTCTGGGAAATTGTTTTACCAAGTGCCTTACCTTCTATCCTTGTTGGCGTGCGCTTTTCTCTAGGAATTATGTGGCTAACACTAATTGTTTCGGAAACGATCACTTCAGATTCAGGTATTGGCTACTTAGCGATGAATGCAAGAGAGTTCCTGCAAACCGACGTGGTGGTATTTGCAATTTTACTCTATGCCTTACTTGGTAAACTTGCTGATGCTGTGGCGCGCTTTTTAGAATCATCTTTACTGCAATGGCATCCTTCCTATAGCAAATCGCCCTAGTTAATCTTGGGAGTGATCGATAGATTAGGATGGGCGAACAAAAGCCTTAACCTATCTTAAATCCTCCTATCCCTCAAGTGAGAACTAAATCAACAACCAAATATTTTCTCAAACAGCTTAAAATATTAGGATTAAATTATTATGACCACAGGGACATCAACGGCAAGTGGTATTGATCTCAAAATTGAGAATCTTGCAAAAAGTTTTGAAAATCATACTGTATTGCAAGATCTCAATCTAGAAGCTTTTTCTGGGGAGTTTGTCACAATTGTTGGTAGAAGCGGTTGTGGAAAGACGACATTACTACGTTTGATTGCAGGATTAGAAAAAATTTCCGCAGGTCGAATTAGCCTTGACGATCGCATAGCAACATCTTTGCATCCCCAAATTAAAATTATGTTTCAGGATGCTCGGCTGTTACCTTGGCAAAAGGTGCTAGATAATGTGCGTCTAGGCTTACCCAAGGATTCTCGCGCCAAAGCAATGGAAGTTCTCCATCATGTTGGTTTGGGAGCAAAAGCGAATGACTTTCCTGCAACACTATCGGGAGGACAAAAGCAGCGTGTCGCCTTAGCGAGAGCATTGGTTAGCAACCCACGCTTATTGTTGCTTGATGAGCCTTTGGGCGCTCTGGATGCTCTGACCCGTATTGAGATGCAGCGCTTACTAGAGGATCTTTGGCTAGAGCAAAAATTTACTGCATTCCTAATTACCCATGATGTGGAAGAGGCTATAGTTTTAGGCGATCGCGTGATTCTGCTAGAAGAAGGCAAAATTGTATTAGACGTGAAGGTTGATTTACCTCGCCCAAGAGCAAGAGGTAATGCGGAATTTGCTTCTTTGGTCGATCATATTCGCAGTCGTGTGATGAATAAAAACAATTCTTTTTTTAATTCTGAAGTTGATGCCTATGCTGCTTAGTTTTTTAGGACTTACGCATTGGGTAGATGTAGTGCGGGCTTCGCCCGCACTACATCTACCTCAATCCTAATAAATTCGTTCGGTTTGCGTAAGTCCTATTAGTAAATAATACACATTTATTAACTGGTAATTCGTTATTTATTCGTGATTAATGAAGTAGTTCCTGCTAATGAATATTGTGGTGACTTCATTCCTCAAGACAATTTAGAAAATCTAGCTATAAACCAAGACCAACAAGAAATCGAACTGACGGTGCAGAAAAACACGGAAATTTATAACGAATACTTTGCTAAGTACATCTAGATATAGACAATTCATGGTATTCTACGGTATATACTAGTAATTACCGTATATTTTTTTTGACTTGATGTAAATCATGGTAATTAATACTCGGATTCACTAGTTTTTCTTCGTTAATTTTTTATTGTGTTCTTACTGTGAGGATTCGACTTAATGGTCAAAACAATTCCCCTAAAACAATGTCAGAGTTCCCCAATTCAACCTCTTGCAAAGCTCTCAGCTTTTGCAATTAGTGCGAGTTTATTTACCTCTGGTTGTGCACCTCAAGTCAACAATAACAATGCAACTAACAATGCAAATACCACTACACCTACTACAGCGGCAAGCCCAACCACAGCAATAAAAACTGATAGCCCAGCCCCAAGTGCAACAGGGGTAAAGCTAAGGATTGGTTTCCAAAAGTCTGCAACTATCCTTTTTTCCCTCAAAGGCAAGGGTACTTTGGAAACAGTTTTTCAAGGTAAAGGTGGATCAGTTACTTGGTCAGAGTTTCCAGCGGGCTTACCGATGGTAGAAGCGCTTAATGCTGGAGCGATCGATGTCGCTTATGTTGGTGAAGCACCACCTGTATTTGCTCAAGCCGCTAAAGGGTCCACTGTACGCTACATTGCCTACGATCCCTATGGTGTAGAAGCAGAAGGGATTGTCGTGCATAAGGATTCACCAATTCAGACCCTTGCCGATCTCAAGGGAAAAAAGCTTGCGGTGCAGAAGGGATCTAATGCTCACTATCTATCAGTAAAAGCGATCGAATCCGCAGGTTTACAAGTCAGTGATGTAGAAATTTCCTTTGTAAAACCCTCCGATGGTCGTGCGGCTTTCGAGAAGAAGAATATTGATGCTTGGGCTGTGTGGGATCCTTTTCTTGCAGCCGTAGAAGTAGATACAGGGGCAAGAGTTCTCACTAGTGCCAAGGGCTTAGCGCCCAATCGTGGTTATTATCTGGCTTCTAAGGAATTCATTGAGAAGAATCCTGAAATTATAAAAACCTTCTTGAATGAACTCAAGAAAGAGAGTGAATATGCTAAAGCAAACCCTGCTGAAATTGCAAAGTTTCTCTCACCATCTCTCGGGGTCGATGCTGCCATTCTGGAAAAAGCCGAAAAACGCCGTGACTATGGCATCTTTCCTCTGACTGAAGAAGTAATTTCTAAGCAGCAGGATATCGCGGATACCTTTGCTAAACTTAAGCTCATTCCTCAGCCCATCGTAGTGAAAGAAGCAGTTTGGGATTGGAAGTAACGTTAAGTAAAGTCGAGATTGCCCTTTTTTAATCGTATCGTGAGGTCAAAATATGTCCAAATTAATCAACCCCATCCAAACTTTGCCTTTTCCAAAAGATTCGTTGGGCGCTTGATCCTATCGGTTATATGGAAAAGGCAGGGCAGCAATATCCAGATGTCTTTACAGCTAATGTTTTTAGTAGAAATTCTATATTTGTAGTTGATCCGATTGGCATTCAGCAAGTACTGACTTAGGACAAATTCCGATTCATGCCCATATTTGTGAAGGTGACGATCGCGGATTAACCGTGACTTTAAACGATCAGGATTTCTTATCTAGTCAAGTTTCTATCGAAATCGTCAAAGCTTTGATCACAACATTCACAGCATCCTCAGTGTTAAACAGTAGCTAACTTAGATTATATGTAGGATGCGTTAGTGCAGCATAACGCATCAACTAGTTAAAGTCGATGCGTTACGCTCTCGCTAGCCCATCCTACATTTATTTACTTAGCAACAAGGTTTAACACATTGCTGAACTAAATTGAGAAGTATAAATAATGTCAAATAGAAGAAATCTAAATCGCAGAAAGAAATCGGGATTGCTTAGCCGTAAGCGTTTCACAGGTTGGTTGTTATCGTTTATGGCGGTTTTTGCGGTGTTCGCGCTCAATAGTTGCAGCAATAGCCAACAGACTGCCACACCTAGCGCCCAACCTAACGCTGCCAATCCCCCTGCACAGGTTAGCAAACCTGCGGTAATCAAGCTGGACTATGCCTATTACAATCCTGTTAGTTTGGTAATTAAGGAAAAAGGTTGGTTGGAAGAAGACCTCAGCAAAGATAATGTCAAAGTGGAATGGGTCTTGAGCCAAGGTAGTAACAAAGCTTTGGAATTCCTTAACGGCAGCAGTATTGACTTTGGCTCTACGGCTGGTGCGGCGGCTTTGATTGGCAAAGCAAATGGCAACCCGATCAAGTCCATTTATGTCTATTCCAAACCTGAATGGGCTACCCTCGTAGTTGGGGCAAATTCGCCGATTAAGACTGTCCCTGAACTCAAGGGTAAGAAAATTGCCGCAACTCGTGGAACTGATCCATTTATCTTTTTGCTGAGAACTTTGGACAAATTCGGTTTAAGTGATAAGGATGTGGAGATTGTACCATTGCAACATGCTGATGGTCGCGCTGCCCTTGAGAAAGGTGATGTTGATGCTTGGGCAGGGCTTGATCCGATCACAGCAAGATCTGAAATTGAGCAAGGTTCTAAACTACTTTATCGTGACACATCCTTTAATAGCTATGGTGTATTGAATGTCCGTGAAGCTTTTGCTAAGGATTATCCTGATTACATTCTGCGAGTTTTGAAGGTGTACGAAAAAGGAAGAGAATGGGCGATTAAGAATCCTGTGGAACTTAGGGAGATTTTGATTAAGGCTTCTAAGTTGACTGATGCTATAGCGGCAAGGCAGTTAGAGCGTACTGATCTCTCTAATTCTAAGATTGGTGACGAACAGAAGGCTGTCATTTTGGCGGCTGGTGATGTTCTGAAAAAGAGCGGTGTGATTAAGCCTGATACTGATGTGAAGAAGGTTGTGGATGATTTGATTGATCCTCAATATTCAGCAAAATTGGCGGCGAAGTAAGACCCTCACTCCCCAGCATCCTCTCCCATTAAGGAAGAGGAGTAAGAGAAGACATTTGCAGTTTCTTGTTCCCCTCTCCCAGAAAGGGAGAGGGGCTAGAGGTGAGGGCAATCAATTAATAAGGTGCAAACATTATGAGTAGTTCTCTATCACCTAATCAAATAAATGAAGAATTTAGAGATAGCCGATCGCCTAATTTATCAGAAATCATTGAGCGATCGCTAAATAAATTAGGTTTTTTCAAAGGAGTGATCGTGCCAGTAATTTTGCTAATTGTTTGGGAAATTGCTTCTAAATCAAGATGGGTTGCGCCCAATCTATTGCCAGCACCATCAACAGTATTAGCAACAATTAATGACTTAGCGAAATCTGGCGATCTTTGGAAACATATTGGGATTACTGCCTATCGCGTGGCAATTGGCTTTGTGATTGGTGTGGCAATCGCCACAGTGTTAGGAGCGATTACGGGCTATTCCAAAATTCTCCATGATTTGGTCGATCCCTTGCTGCAATCCCTACGCAGCATACCCTCTCTTGCTTGGGTTCCCTTGTTTCTATTATGGATGGGTATTCAAGAAACACCGCGCATCGCTTTGATTGCAGTAGGTGTATTTTTCCCTGTTTATCTAAGCCTGATGAGTGGCATTCGTTCCGTCGATCGCAAATTAGTAGAAGTTGGCAAAATCTATCGCCTCTCAGCATTTCAGCTAATTAAGCGCGTATTTCTACCTGCCACAATTCCCGATTATATAGTGGGATTGCGAAGTGGTTTAGGATTAGGATGGATGTTTGTTGTCGCTGCGGAACTCACAGGAGCGAGTCAGGGCTTAGGCTATCTCCTCGTTGATGGGCAAACTACGGGTCGTCCAGAGCTAACCATTGCTAGTATTTTGCTATTTGCCATACTAGGAAAACTCACCGATGGTGCGATCGCGTTGTCATCGAAAAAACTTCTACATTGGCGCGATGCCTATGGACAGCATTAAAGAGGAAACGCAATGCTCTTAATTGAAGGATTACATAAGCGATTTAGTAATGGATTTGTAGGCTTAGAGTCAGTCGATCTTTCGGTCAATAAGACAGAAATCGTCAGCCTCATTGGAACTAGTGGTTGTGGCAAGAGTACACTTTTACGCATCATAGCAGGGCTAGACTTTCCCACTCGCGGTACAGTTCGCATTGATGAGCAAATTATCACTAAGCCCCATGCTGATATTAGTATTATTTTTCAAGAGGCGCGAATGATGCCTTGGTTGACTGTTTGGGAAAATATTCAATTTGGATTGCAGCATTTGCCGAAAACCCAACGTAATCTCTTAACTGGTGAAATTATTGCCAAAGTGGGGTTAACGGAATTTGCAAAGGCTTTGCCAAGACAGCTATCAGGAGGGATGGCACAGAGAGTGGCGATCGCCCGTGCCCTTGTGACCAATCCTTCGATTCTGCTCTTAGATGAACCATTTAGCGCCCTTGATGCTTTTACTCGCTTGAATTTACAGGATCATCTCTTGGAAATTTGGAGCTATGCTCAACCGACGATGATTCTGGTTACTCACGATGTCGAGGAAGCCTTGATGCTAAGCGATCGCGTGATTGTGATGCGTGGCAATCCTGGACGCATTCATCAAGAATTTTTGATTGACCTACCGCGTCCCCGCAAGCGTACCGATCAACAGATTCAATATTGGAAGGAGCGACTTTTGGATACTCTAGATTTATCCATAGGCGATCGCTTGGCTGTTGAAGCATAAACTAAAGACACTAAAACTATGACCTTTACTGCCACTCACTCAACCTATGATCCCACCCTCTTTGCAGGTGTGGCACATTACTATAGCAAATATCGTCCGCGCTATAACGATGAACTCTATCAATTACTCATCAACGAGTTTCAATTAGATGGAACTGGGCACTTACTCGATCTGGGTACTGGTACGGGACTCATTGCGATCGCCCTCAGCCCTTATTTTCAGGAAGTAATCGGACTCGATCCCGATCCTGAAATGCTAAAAGAAGCCAAACAAGAAGCCGAACTGGATAACATTCACAATATCCAATGGATTAATACCCAAGCCGAAAGTATATCAGCGCAATTGGGAGAATTTCGCCTTGTTACAATTGGTCGCGCCTATCACTGGTTTGATAAGCCCAAGGTACTGAAACTCGCAAGCGATCGCCTTGTCCAAGGTGGTGGTATTGCCATAACCTATACCCATCAAGATGTTTGGCATAGTCCAGAACACTGGAAGATCAAGGTTTTGAATGTCGTCAAAAAATATTTGGGTGAAAAGCGGCGCGTTGGCAATGGGACAATTGATGACCTCGATGCCACCTATACTGAACTACCGCGATTGCTGCAACAGTCGGGCTTTAGCGCTCCCAAGATTGAAACGATCGCCATTGACAAGACTTGGACAAGTGATAGCTGGATTGGCTATCTCTATTCCACCGCATTCTGCCGTCCCGCCTATTTTGGAGATCGGCTGGCGGAATTTGAGCAGGAGATGCGGAAGACCTTATTATCCCTATTCCCCTCCGATAAATTCATCGAACAAATTCCCGTTGACGTTTACCTTGCTCATAAAAATTAAAAATCTGACCTTTAGCCCATTTGTCATTGAGAGAAGGGCTAGAGAGCAGGGGGCTTAATAACTCCTATATGACTTACGCATTGCGTAGATGTGGTGCGGGCTTCGCCCGCACCACATCTACCTCAAGCCTAATAAATTCGTTCGGTTTGCGTAAGTCCTATCCTACTTAAACAATTTCTCAAGCAAAATTAATATGTTGAAATCATTTACTTGTGCTTTACCGAAACTACTCCAAAGTTCCACAATCCGCTTTACTAGTGGCTTAACCCTAAGCCTTGCTGTTGTATCCTGTGCTCCAACATCAACTCCCACCGTTACTTCTCCTAGCCCTAACGCAAGTACCCCAACTGCGACAACAGTCCCAACACCCACACAAACTATCATTTTAAGAATTGGACATCAGAAGTTCGATCCTTTAACTTTGGTTAAAAATAAGGGTGGACTAGAGAAACGTCTCAAGCCTCTAGGCGTAACTGAAATAAAATGGACAGAATTCCCCTCTGGTCCTCCAATGTTAGAAGCTTTGAGTGTCAACAGCATTGACATTGCTAGAACAGGTGATGCTCCGCCTGTGATTTCTCAAGCCGCAGGCTCTTCACTTGTCTATGTCGGTGGTAGCGCTCCGAAAGATAGTAGTTCCGCACTATTAGTCAAAGAAGATTCTCCCATTCAAACGATCGCTGATCTCAAAGGCAAAAAAGTCGCCTTCGCCAAGGGTTCCAGTGCTAATTATCTGATTGTAAAAATCTTAGAATCAGGTGGTGTGAATTGGGAAGATATCACACCCGTCTATCTTGCTCCCGCCGATGCTAGAGCCGCCTTTGAGCAAGGCAATGTCGATGCTTGGGTAATTTGGGATCCATTCTATGCTTTGGTACAAGATAAAAGCAAAGTCCGCGTAATTCGCGATAGTAAGGGCTTAGTTTCTAACCGTGACTTCTATCTTGCTTCAAAAAACTTTGCTGATAAGAATCCCAAAATCATTGAAGCAATTCGCCAAGAAACTCAAGAGGTAGCTGCTTGGGCAAAGAAAAATCCCGAAGATGTTGCCGAATTCTTAGCTCCATTACTAAAGATTGATAAATCAGTCCTAGTTACTGTCAGCAAGCGACGCGATTATGGTTTTGAGACGATTACTCCTGAGATGATTGCCGAGCAACAGGCGATCGCTGATTCATTCTTCAAGCTAAAATTGATTCCCAAAGAAATCAAAGTTTCTGAAGTAATTTGGCAAGCACCTAAATAACCTGCCTTTCGATCCCCCTCTCTCATTGAGAGAGGGATAAATTTTATTGATGCAAAAATATGACTCAAGATTATTTAGAAGATTATTTAGAAGATTATTTAGAAATTGCCACTGCATCCGTCAAGAAATTAGCAACTGAATTCACAACAACCGCCATTGAACGTGACAGGGTTGGAGGCACACCCAAATATGAACGCGATCGCCTTCGAGACCTTGGTTTACTCAAAATCGCGATTCCTAAAGCTTATGGCGGTTGGGAATTACCTTGGCATGAAGTGCTGAGAATTAGTCGTGAATTTGCCAAAGTTGATAGCGCGATCGCTCACGTCTATTCCTATCACCACCTCGGCGTAACCATCCCCCATATATTCGGTTCTAAGGAACAAAAAGAGAAATTCTATACAGAAACAGTTAACAATAATTGGTTTTGGTGCAATGCTCTCAATCCACTAGATCGGCGGGCAACTTTAACTAGAGATGGTGATATCTGGATCTTAAATGGCATTAAAAGCTTCTGTTCTGGTTCTAAGGATTCGGATATTCTGCCCATCACAGCAGTAAATCAGGAAACCTCAGAATTATTAGCACTAGCAATTCCCACTAATCGCGAAGGTGTAACGATCCATGATGATTGGGATAATATCGGACAGCGTCAAACTGATAGCGGTAGCATTAGCTTTGATCAAGTGGAAGTATTTCCCCATGAAATATTTGGTAATCGCAGTCAAAGCGATCGCCCTTTTAAAACAATTCGAGCCTGTCTAACCCAATTAAACTTAGCAAATATTTATCTAGGGATTGCGATCGGCGCATTTGAATCTGCAAGAAAGTATACCCAAACGGAAACTCGACCCTTCATTAATACAGGCATAGATAGCGCCATCCAAGATCCCTATATTCTCGAAAAGTATGGTGATATGTGGATAAATCTCCAAGCAACAGAAGCCCTTGTTGATCGCGCAGGATTAGCCTTACAAGATGCATGGTCACAGGAATGGGATTTGACTGCTCAACAACGTGGCGAAACGGCGATCGCGATCGCTACAGCAAAAGTTTCGGCACACAAAGTTGGTTTAGAAGTGACCAATCGCATTTTTGAAGTGATGGGAGCAAGGTCAACCTCTGCTAAATATGGCTTTGACCGCTATTGGCGCAATTTACGTACTTTTACGCTGCATGATCCTGTGGAATACAAAATTAAAGCGATCGGTGATTGGGCACTAAATCACCAAATTCCCAAACCTGACTTCTATATTTAGCAGAACTAAAACTTAAAAAAGGAGGGTGGCTACAGCCACCCTCCTTTTTTAAGTAAATTTGATTAGAAAGTGAAAGTGGTACGAATTACACCAACAGTCGCAGTTCCATTAGCACTATTGCTACCTTGATTGAATACAAAGAAGACACCAGGAGTGATCGTGATATTCTTTGAAACACGGAAGCGATATAGCGCTTCAAGTTGATAAGGTGTGCTAGGGCTGGAAACTGCTGCACCACCTACACTACTTGTGAATAGAGGCTGACCAAAGGAGAGAGCAGCAAGGTCTCCTTCAGAGAATAGATCCTTACCAGCTAAAGTTGCATTCCAGCTAGTAAAAGTTGCTGATGCTGTTGTAACGCCTGTAGAATTGGCAAAAACAAAAGCACCCCAAGTAGTAAAGCTAAATTTCTTAGTGATGTCCCAAACCAAGTTACCGACAACGGTATTACTCTGGATACCACTAACTCCCGGGGAAGCAAGAGCTGTGTTAGTCCCATTTGGTAAAAATTCAACATTTAAACCAGAACCAAGGCTGTTATTTACGGTGTAAGCATTAGCATAACCAACACCAAGGGTTAATGCTTCAGTAGGCTTATAAACTAACTGAGCGGCAATTTTAGTATCTGCACCAGTTACACCACCTTGTCCAGTAGCAGCAGCAGCGTTAGAAGAGCTATAAGCAACTTGTAAGTTGGCATCCTTGGTAAATTTCCAATCAAAACCAGCTACTGCAAGACCACTGGTTCCACCACCAGATGCAATACGGTTCAAGGGACTATAGCGTCCAAACCGAGAGATTGTACCTTGGCTATCACTTTCAAGGGGATTAAGAGGATTGATTACATCTTCAGTTTGTCCCAATGGAGCAATGTAAGCTGTGAAGCTATCTCCAATGGGGAAACGGTAGAACAATCTATTTAGCTCAAATGTATTGGAAGTAACTCCAGTTTCATAGGATAAACGGCTAGCATTAGCGACTCCAAGCCCGCTAAAAGGAGTAGTGCCTCCTGTATCGATTCGTCCATTAGTATTAGCATTAGTAGCTTGGAGACGAGTTCTCAACAGATCCTTACCAGTGAAACTGGTGTCAAAGTTGAGACGAGTGCGATATTGAAAAACTAGATTAGTTTTGTCAGTAGTTGCTCCAACACCATCAGTAGCCGCAGCCAAGCCAAAGATTGCTTCGCCACGTAGCTTAGTAGTGGTTGAGAACTGTTGTGCTTCAAGTTTAGTGACCTTAGCGTCAAGCGCATCAACACGCCCACGGAGAGTTGCTAGCTCAGCAGCAAATTCTTCTTGAAGTTTTTGTAAAGTTGCAAGATCTTCTTTGCTAACTTTATCTGCTAGACCTGCGGAGATGATTTCATTGATTTTGTCTAGAGCGGAGTTTAGACCTGCGGCAAATTCATAGCGGGTGAGCGCCTGTCTACCTCGAAAAGTGCGATCAGGATATCCTGCAATTACACCATAACGCTCTACTAGAGATTGCAATGCTGTGAAAGCCCAATCAGTAGAGCGAACATCACTGAGTTGAGATACGGAAGTTACATTTTGTGAAACTGCATTAGGAAGTAACTGCAATTGTCCAACTAGCTTAGAGCTATTCTCAGAGCGAACGACATCAGAGTTTGTCGCTGAGCGATCGCTTTGAATATTAAATTTTTTTGTTTCAGCGTTAGCACTACTACTCAATAAAGTAGACGCAGCAACTGTTGCAGTGATAACTGCTGGGGCAAGAAAACTATTTTTTCTTATTTGTTTTCTATTCAGTTTAGACATATAAAATTTCTTCCCTCACACTGGAGCGACTTAGTAATCGACTTTCGTTAACAGTAGCAAGAAGGATGATAAGAATGTAAGTATACTGTGAGACATTAGTTATTTTTTTTGATAACAATTGTCCTAAGTAACTCATCTAAATTAAAATACGAACCAGAGTTTTGTTCTGCCTACTACGCGGGTGGAACAAAACTCTGGTTCGTGTTTACTTATGTCTAGCTACTTAAATATAGCAGTTTTCATTTTGCCGTAGGCAAAATGAAAACTCAAAACTCTTAACGGGACTGATTTTTTGTTTTCAAATGAGTGTGTACTCATTTGAAAACTGCTATATCTTTTGAGAGTGAGATCCCTTGGGTTCACAATCCCTAAAAAACAAGGAAGAGATTTATTTAGATATAGAACATCACATCAAAAGATTGTTTTTTCTCCTCACATTTTCTCACCATATCTTCAAGAGTATGTCTATGTAAGATTTCAAAAGAAGCTACCTTCGCAGCCTCCCAAATATCAATTACAGTGGCTTTCTCGGCAGTGATAGACTCTGGATTAGTTTTTTCTTGAGGACTGTCGCCCTCCAAAGCAACCACAACATCTATCATTTTTATTTGCCAAGGTTCTAGAGCTAGATGATATCCACCTTTTGCCCCACGTTGACTTTTAATTATGCCTGCTCGCCTGAGCATGGACATTACCTGATCAAGATAACGAATGGGAATACTTTGGCTAATAGCAATTTCACTAACAGAAGTAGGCTTGCCTTGCTTATGGCGCATAGCAAGCTCTAACAAAGCAATACAAGCATAATCAACCTTACATGATAATTCCATTAAATACCTGCTCCGTCGAGAAATTCTTGAATAAGATAATTTGAAGAGTCAATCGATTTGTTTCGTTCTAAATCTTGGAGATGCAAATGGGAATCAGCTTTTGCTCTTTCCGCTAAATAAATTGATGGAGTCATTGGCTCATAGACCTTGACATCATTTCTAATTTTGGTGATTTCGTCTTCTAGGGATTTAATCCTTTCAAATAGAGCTTTGATTGCTTCTGCCTCGGGATCTGGTAAATGTTCTCGATTAGTTGCTTGGTCTGTATCTTTAATTGATTGACCACGGTGTCGCACAATTCTTGCAGGAATCCCTACAACTGTGCAGTCATCTGGGACATCTCGTAAAACAATTGAGCCAGCCCCAATATTGACGCGATCGCCAATGGATATATTTCCTAAAATTTTCGCTCCTGCTCCCACGACGATCTCTCGGCCGAGAGTAGGATGCCTTTTCCCTATTTCTTTACCCGTCCCACCGAGGGTAACACCTTGATAAATCGTGACATATTCACCAACGATGGCAGTCTCACCAATGACTACACCCATACCATGATCAATAAATACACCTCTCCCAATTTGAGCACTGGGATGGATCTCAACCCCTGTAAACAGACGGGCGAGATTAGAAATTAGACGTGGTAAGCAGGGTACTCTGAGTTGCTGGATGTGATGGGCGATCCGATGAAAAACTAAGGCGTGCCAACCAGGATAGCAGAGGCAAACCTCCAACCAGTTTCTAGCTGCGGGATCACGCTCAAATATAACTTGAAAATCAGTAGCAATGGTATTCCACATATAAAATGTAGTTAAATGTATTTAAATGTATTTAAATGTAGGCAAGATAAGAAATGTAGGTAAGACCAGAAAGGCAAAGAAGAGAAAAGGGAATCATCCAATAATGAATATTTAATGAGTTCGAGCGGCATTAGGAGCAATGAACTCAGCATCTTGAAACAGAGGTGTACTGAGATAGCGCTCTCCAAAACTTGGCTGAATCACCACAATCAAGCGATCGCGATTTTCTTCACGCTTGCTAATCTCTATCGCCGCCGCCAAAGCTGCGCCCGAAGAAATTCCTGAGAGTAAACCTTCCTCACGAGCCAGACGACGACTATAAAGCATCGCCTGTTCATCCGAGATACCTATCACCTCATCAATGAGATCTTGACGTAACACCTCAGGGACAAACCCAGCTCCAATACCCTGTATTTTATGAGCGCCTGGTTGACCACCCGCAAGTACAGGACTATTCAAAGGCTCTACTGCTACTGCTTTAAAACTAGGTTTACGTTGCTTAATGACCTCTGCCACACCAGTTATCGTGCCTCCTGTCCCCACACCCGCAACCACAATATCAACCTGCCCATCGGTATCATGCCAGATTTCCTCAGCCGTTGTACGACGATGTACCGCAGGATTTGCCAAATTCTTAAATTGTTGTAGCATATAGGCATTAGGAGTAGTATCAGTAATTTCCCCTGCGCGTCGAATTGCTCCACGCATGCCCTCACTCGCTGGAGTTAACTCTAACTCCGCACCAAAAGCTCTCAGCATCGCCCGTCGTTCTAAACTCATCGTTTCAGGCATCGTCAGAATTAGACGATATCCCTTAGCTGCTGAAACCATTGCCAAAGCAATACCTGTATTGCCAGAGGTTGGTTCCACCAAAATTGTCTTCGCAGGAGTTATCAAACCTTGATTCTCTGCATCTTCGATCATTGCTAGTCCAATGCGATCCTTCACTGAAGAAGTAGGATTAGCGCTTTCCAGTTTGACAACAATTTTGGCAAGAGAGCCTTCTCGTTGTGGAATATTATGCAAAGCCACAAGAGGAGTAGCTCCAACTAGCTGAGTAATGCTTTGAGCAATTTTCATAGGAATTCAGGGGATAGTAAAAAATCAGAAACGCTAAGTACGGTATCTTGGTAGGAATACCGTACTTAGTAAGATACAATACTTTCCTATGCAATACAAACAAATCTACGGTTTACCAACTGAGTATGTGATAATTTATCTTGAAACAATATCTTCTCGTGTTTACAAGCGCCGTGAAATGCTGCCTCACCGTGACAATTTGCTCTGGAAAGTTGAATCAGGGGCAGTGCGCTCTCTAACTTGGACAGAGGATGGACAGGTGATCTGCTCAGGGTTATGGGCAGAGGGTGATGTAATTGGTACAGCGCTATCTAACTTACATCCCTACGAAATGGAGTGTTTAACAGATGTGCAATTAATTGAAATTCCAAAATCGCATTGGGGTGAATATGTAGAAGCAATTATTCGCCATAATCAAACTAATGAATTTTTATTGAAAATTTCTCATTGCCGTGCTAAGGATGATGCCTTACGTCAATTATTAGGTTGGCTCACCAGTCGCTTCGGTGAGGAAGATCGGCATGGACGATTGATTGGTTTGCAGTTAACGCATCAAGAGTTAGCGGAGTTGATTGGCTCGACCCGTGTTACCGTCACACGCATTATTAATGATCTAGAAAAGGCAGGTTTTCTATCACGCAAAGGTCGGAGGTTACTCTTCCTCGCTGATAGTGATCACCAATGGCATTACGAGATCTAGTCCTAATTGTGATGTGTAACTTACAGCGCTTTGCGCTCACAATCAAATTAAGAAAACTTTGAAAAGTGTCGCTGAGAGATACTTTTCAAAGTTTTCTCGTGGTTTGCTTAACCGAAAATAATTCATCAATATAGCAGTTTTCATTTTGCCTACGGCAAAATGAAAACTCAAAACTCTTACTGGGACTGATTTTTTGTTTTCAAATGAGTACACACTCATTTGAAAACCGCTATAATTGATGTGCTAGAGTGACGAGGCAAACACTTAAGCTTATTTCGTTACTGAATTTGTAACCATGCATGATTACCAAGTAACTTGGCGTAAAGTGAAGGTAATTGAAATTTGAGGCTTCTCATATGTTTACCTCATCACCTTTACGGCTTTTGTTAATTGGTTCAGTATTAGTTGGTGGCTTCATGCTTTTAGGCTATCCTCGTTGGGGATATTCATCAGTGCTTCCTAATCAGCTCAATGATGAGAAAACTGATCAGAATTCTAGAGTTACCAATTCCACTACTTTAGCCTCATCAGTACCTCGACGAGATTATAACTTGCAAACCTCGTTGGCATCGATCGCAATTAATCAAAATGGCAATATTCGGCGAGCCGATTCTAGGGGTTATATTAATGTTGGCATTCGTGAAACCTACAAAATTGAAATTTACTCACCAAGCTACACCAGTGCAGTGAGTGTAAAAATCGATGGAGTGTCGATTATTGATGGTTTAATCTGTGATCGCTCCGTGACCTTAGAAAGACCCTATGCGATCGCTAAGCAATTTATTGTTTTAGAAGAAGGTAATCCAGGCTTAGATCGTGATGGAGGAATGAATAACCCTGACCTCGGTTTAATCGAAGTGAAATTTGTCCCAATTAAACGCCGTGCAGCGATCGCGCAGGAGCAATTACCCAGAGTTCAAGAACCTAACTCTTCAGCGCCATCTGCATCTAAAGATGATATGGCGAGATCGAGTGTTAGTGCAAATCGTGGTATTCCTGTGGGAACAGGATTAAGTGGAAGTTCTTCTCAAGACTTTATTGTTACTAATGAATGGGTAGAAGCTCCAGAAATTGCTCCTACTTATACTAAAAAATATCGCCTAATTGGATTTCGGGGATCAGATCCAGTCACGCTACACAATATGAATCAATCGAAGCCACCAGAAATTACCGATCCAGCTCCACCCAGACTATAGAGTCTAAAAGAACATCTGTTTGAGAATTAAGCTTGCAAACCCTCTCTCAAATTTACAGCTTATTGAGTTTTTGAGTAGTACAGAAATATTTTTGAAAGTGGCACTTCGCGACATTTCCGAAAATATTTCTGGGGTTTGAGTAAGCGCAAAGCGCTGTAAAAGATGAAAAGATGAGTGATGGGACAAAGTAACACCACTCATCTTTTTGAATGATCGATCGCCAGCAATGTGTGTAATAGAACATTTGCCCCTTGAGCGCATTGTTCAGGCGAAGTATATTCATCTTGAGAATGACTGATCCCCGCACGACTGGGGACAAAAATCATCCCCATATCCGTAATGCGTCCAATCTCTTGCGCGTCATGCCCCGCACGACTGGGGAGATAATCATAACTGAGTTCAAGTTCTTGACAAACATTGGTGATCGCTTCCATCAATTCGGGCTTAGATAAAGTTGGTAAAACATGGAGTTTCTGTGTGATCGTAATTTCTGTCCCCGTCTGTTTAGAGATTTCTTGACTTTCTTTTTCAATTTGATCGATGAGAAACTGTAAATTCGCTTCTGATAAGTCACGCAAATCAATACTCAAATCAACCAGAGCAGGTACAACATTAGTCGCATTAGGCGAAACTGTCAGATGTCCCACCGTTGCCACTTGCTCACCATGATGGGAACTTCCTAAACGATTGATCGCTAGAACTAATTGTGAAGCAGCAACAAGGGCATCTTTTCGCATATGCATTGGTGTTGTACCCGCATGGTTAGGGCGACCGATGATCTGCACCATAAAGCGATATTGTCCGACAATGCCTGTGACTACGCCGATTTGTTTATTGAGATCTTCCAATACACCTCCCTGTTCTACATGCAATTCCAGAAAAGCAGCGATTTCAGTGTGATCTCGTTTGGCAGTAGCTAGAGCTTCCCAATTACCACCAACTCTAGCTAAACATGACTGAATCGATGTTCCATCTTTGCGACAATAGATTGCAGGGTTGAGAGAGGCATTCCCAGCGATCGCTTTGCAACCAATTACGCTATTTTCTTCATCGGAGAAAACAATGACTTCAAAAGGGTGACGCAATCGGAATTGATTTTCTTGAAATACTCGCGCTACTTCAAGCCCTGCGAGGACACCTAGACAACCATCGTAGCGACCACCTACGGGGACAGTATCAATATGTGAACCCGTTGCTAATGCGGCTAAACCTGAATCCGTGCCTGCATAAGTACCAATGATATTTCCTGCGGCATCTATTCTCACAGACATTCCTGCCTCTTGCATCCAAGTTTTGATCAGCGATCGCGCCTGGATGTCCTCATCAGAAAACGCAAGCCGACATACCCCTCCATTTGGGAGTTTCCCAATTTCGGCAAGTTCGGCAAGATGGCGATTAAGGCGATCACTATTTATTGATAGTCTTGGAGGTGCTACGATCATGGCTCAGATTTTTATTTTGGACAATTTTGATTACATCACGACCTAATGTGGCTAAACATAACTTACAAGTATTGTACCCAAATACGCTTGAAGATTATGTATACGGTATACATAATATGTCCTAATGTAGTACTTACTTTACAAAAAAAGTTAAGAATAAGCGGATGAAACACTATTCATTCTTACCATCTTAAATCCTTGCTATATAATATTCAGGATTTACACAAATCGAACGAGTTTATTAGGGTTGAGGTAGATGTGGATCTGACTTCGCCCGCACCACATCTACCCAATCCATAAGTCCTAATGTTTTGTCAGGAGTTCAGTAACTAATGTTTTCTTCCTCTGCTCCAATTCAGCGCCCACAGTCTCTGCGTGAGCAAACCTACCAAGTATTGAGAGCATCAATATTATCTGGAGAATTAGGAGCAGGTTCACGTTTAGTGGAGGCACAAATTGCGGAAAAGTTACAAGTTAGCCGAACTCCTATTCGTGAAGCATTACAACAGTTACAAAAAGAACAACTGATTGTTACTGATAAAAATGGTAATTTGCGTGTAATTAGTTTTTCTCCTGAGGATGCTCGACATTTGTACCGTTGTCGTCTAGCGCTAGAGCAGGAGTCAGTTTTAGAAGCTTGTCAATATGCTACGACGGAGCAGTTAGCTAAACTTGAGTTAATTATCCATCAAGCAGAAAAAGCGATCACTCAAAAAAATAATCAATTGACAAGTTATCAACTCCTCCATATCGATTATCAATTTCATCGGGTGATCGCCGAATGTTCGGGAAATCCATGGCTAGCGTTGTTGCTCGATCAACTGTTCGATAAAATGGCGCTCTTGCGAATTCAAACAATCCAACAAAATCTCCAAGTTTTAGAAATTCGTACGGAACATCATCAAATATTTGCAGCGATCGCTCAGCGTAATTCTGAACAAGCCTTAACGGCAATTCGCAATCATCTTACCGCCAGCCAAAATCGTGTGATTCTCGAACTAGAACGATTCATCTTGAACTCCCCGTTACAGAAATGAAGCCAAATCTGTATTGAGCAACACAGAATATTTACAGTGGCTAAACTTAAATAGAAAAATTGTGTATACAGTATACAATGCTAGTTACTAGTCAGCCACTCTTCAAACGCTTTTGGTATCCAGTTATACCAATGTCTCTCTTGGCAAAAGACCAACCCAAAAGCTTTCAACTGCTTGGACAAAAGATTGTTTTGTGGTTAGGAACAGATGGGAAGCCGATTGCGGCAGTTGATCGCTGTTGTCATCGCTCAGCCAGACTCTCCCTTGGCAAAGTGACAAATGGATTGCTTGCTTGCGCTTATCATGGTTGGCAATATGATGGCACGGGTAGCTGTTTGTGCGTGCCCCAACTACCACTCGATGCACCAATCCCCAAAAACTATCGCATTGACACCTATGCCTGCGAAGAACGCTATGGTTATGTTTGGGTCTGTTTGGGAGAGCCAATCAACAAAATTCCTGAACTACCCGAAGCTAGTGATGCTGAGTTTCGTCTTATTCCTGAGTTTTACGAAGTATGGAACTGCGCTGGTTTGCGGGTGATGGAGAATGAAATGGATCTCGCCCATCCCACATTTGTCCATACGACTACTTTTGGTAGTACCAATCATCCCATTCCTGAAGAGCTAGAAATTACAGAAACTGACTATGGCTTGAGAGCAACAGCAGTCCTCGGTGTGGTCAATCCTGAATCTCAGAAAAAGAATTTGAAAATGGATAGCCATATCACCCATCGCAAGCTAGAGATGGATTGGTTTATGCCATTTACTTGCAAATTACGAATTAACTATCCCAATGGTCTAGTACATATTGTCGTCAATACAGCGACTCCTATTGATGACAATTCCTCACAAATTGTACAATTTTGTATGCGAAATGATACTGAAGAACAAACTAAAACTACGGATGTGATCGCCTTTGATCGCCAAGTAACTCTTGAAGACAAAGCAGTTTTGGAATCAACGGATTATGACGTGCCTCTAGATACCAAGTTCGAGCAGCATATGATGACTGATCGCCCAGGACTAGTGATGCGACGTAAGCTTGCCGCTATGATTAGTAGTGTTATGTAATGATGAATTAGTCTTGATGCGATGTATCTATGCAATGTATCTTTCAACTACCGCGATAGGTACTATAAGCCCAAGGTGATACTAGTAAGGGAACGTGGTAGTTAGAATTAATATTGGCTATACCAAAGCGAATAGGCACTTTACTGAGAAAAGAAGGTTCAGATTGAATTGTTGCTAAACTAGCAAAATAGTCGCTGACATAAAACCAAAGTTCGTATATACCTATTTTGATCTCGTCACCATTGAGCAATAATTCATCGGTTCTACCATCTTGATTTGTGTAAAGAGTTTTGATTAAATTTTTTTGCTCATCCTCAGCGATCGCCCACAATTCAATCTGCATATTTTGGGCAGGACATCCATGTACTGTATCAAGAACATGAGTTGAAAGTTTTCCAGCCATAATTTTCGTGTAATGTTCATTGCTAAATGCTATCCCTTAACAATATTGCATCTTGCTTGCATACTGTATACGCTAGACTTATAAATATAATATAATGGTAGTAATCAAGTTAATCCTTTCCATCCTATGACATTACCGACAGGGACAAGACGAGTATTTATTTGTGGTTCAGCGCTGAGGGGACAACCTGATCATGGAAACCTGCAAGGAGCTAAGTTTATCCGTCCTGCAATTACTCAACCTCGCTACCGACTCCATGCGGCTGGAGAGGCTTGGCATCCTGCAATTTACGAAGTAGAAACGGGTGGGATTTCAATAGTTGGCGAAGTCTATGAAATGCAGAGTTCTGAGTTTGATTATCTTGCTAACAATGAACCGCCTCATATGTATCCAACGGATGTTTACCTAGAAGATGGTGAAGTTGCCACAGCCTTTTTCTATCCTCAAGAATTAATCGAAAAGTTTAATTGGGTTGATATATCTCACCTCGGCAGTTGGATCGCTTACAAAAATTCTCTTGCATAGCTACTTACAATTAATTTCCTGTAGATTTTCTGGCAATGTAATTATAAATTTTGTGCCGCTACCAATCTCACTTTTACAAATAATATTACCCTTAAGATTTTGAGTTATGAGGTTATAGATAATATGTAGCCCTAAGCCACTACCTCCAGAATTCCTCGCTGTTGTAAAAAAAGGATCAAAGATTTTAGGCAAGCTTTCCGCAGGAATACCTTTGCCGTCATCGGAGTACACAATTATTACTTTGCAATTTTGCTGCTTCACTTCAAATTGCAAATGTCCTACTTTTTCTAATCCATGATAAGCATGGGTCAGGGAATTCATTACTAAATTAGTGACAATCTGGGACAATGCACCAGGAAAGCTTTGGATCATAATGCCTGAATCACCTTGGACAAATACTTGGTGGGGAGTATATTTGATCTGTGGATCTAAGCTGATCAAAATCTTTTCAATATAGTCTTTTACAGAAAAGCTACGTTGTTCTAAACTAGATTGATCAACAGCAACCTGTTTAAAGTTTTGGATCAACTCTGCAGCTCTTTGCAAATTTGACAAGAGAATTTCACTACTGATTTTGGCTTTGTCTAAATATGCTTGTAAGCTTGATTTTTTTAGTTCGCCTCGACTGAAAGCCTCATCAAATTGCTGGGTCGCTTGCTCCAAAATCGAAGCTGCCAAGAGACTATTGCCAACAGGAGTATTTACTTCATGGGCGATTCCCGCCACCATGCTACCAAGGGAAGCATACTTCTCTGATTCGACTAGTTGCTTTTGTGTGGTTTTGAGTTCCTTTAAGGTATTAGCTAGTTCAGTATTTTTTTGATAAATAGCTAGTTCAGCTTGTTTGCGATCGCTAATATTGCGGATCATAAATAGGACTTCATTTGCGCCACTGACGACAATGCGGACTTCTTCGTCTTGGCACTTACTATCTGTGCAGATTCTTTGCTCATAGACTTGAATTTCTCCTGTACTTAATGCTTGCTGGATGTGAAACAAATGACGATCACAAATTTCGGGCATTAGGAATTGCGAGATATGCTTACCAATATTTTCAAAGTCAGGATAGATCAACTCAATATTGCGATTATAGTTAAGTTGTCCTAAATAAATGCCATCAGCGCTGACATTAAACATCAGATCAGGAATTGCGGAGATGATAGCCCGTCTACGGGTTTCTTGGACATTGAGGGCAATGTATCCTGTGATGACGGTCGATGAGCTAAATAATGCCATTAATGCAGGGACTATCGGAATCCACCATCCCCACAAAAAAGCCAAATAGCTGGTGATAAAAAGACTACCTCCTAAACTAGCGATCGTGAGGGTAGTCCAAGGAATACGGAATGCAAATTTTGATTGGGCTATGGGTCGATAATTGTAATGCTGCCAGCATAATAAACCACCAAATAGTGACCATAAGGCAATCCAGAGTGACTCTATTAGTTTTGACCAGACTTTAAAAACGGGTCTACCATCGAGGGCTTGGGCGATTAATTGACTGGTGATATTGGCATGGAGAGTTACGCCACTAGTAACTGGAAAGGAATTACCTAAAACTGCGCTGTTGTAGGGGGTAACAAAATAATCAGTGTTACTTTCGGCAGTAACACCTATCAGAACTAGGCGATCACGAAAGATGTCCTGAGGAATATCGCCATTTAAAATTTGGGTTAAGGAGACGGAACGGAATCCATCGTGAAAATTGCGAAAGTTCGATAGGATTTGATAGCCTCCTAGCTGCTGGCGAACATACCCACCATCATTTTCTTGCATCGGTACAAAGATCGCTTTACCTAATCGATATTTCTGAGCTTTTAGGTCAATAACTTCCAGCTTAATGTTTTCTTTTTGGAGATATTGCAGGGCAAGAGCCGCACTCAAGCTAGTGATGGTTTTACCCTGTTGGTCTTTGAGGGATAATAATATTCGTCGAATTTTACCGTCATTGTCAGGAATGAAATCATTGGCGGCAACTTGATTACGCTGTTCCAAAATCGGTGAGGCTGCAACACTGCTACCTTCACGATTAGCAATCACTTTGCGAATACCGATGAGATTGGGAGTCGAAGCAAATACTTTGATGAGTTCTTGATATGCTGAACCATAGTTTTTGGGTACTGGTAAATCGCGATAGATATCTAGTCCAATTACTCGTGGTTGCTGCTGTTTGATTAAATTTAGAAGCTTGGTGAGAGGCTCGTCAGAGATGGGATAACCAAAATTTTGAATGTCAGATTCAGAGATCCCCACAATTACGATACGGTCATCTATAGATTCAGTCGGTCGCCATTGAAAGAATAAGTCATAGGTAGCTAGCTCTAGTGGTTGAAGTAGCCCTATAGAGCGAATTCCTAGCAAAATTCCCGTGGTTACAGGAATAATCACCAAAAATCCCTTCCACTTCCAAATCCTTTTTTTGAGTTTGCTCCACATGAATAAATCTTAAAATGGATTGGTCAATATTGAGAAATAAATCCCATTTTCCTGCAAAGTCTTTTTTTCGGCAAAAATGCGGCTCAAGGGAATGCCGAGATCGATGCGTATAGTCAAGCGATCGCTCACTTGAAAGCGCAGTCCTACACCTACTGAAGCAAGAGTACTTGGATCGGGGTTTGTTTCTGCTTGATGATTCCAGACTGTCCCAAAGTCATAAAAGGTGATTATTTGGAGCAGTCCACTGATTTCAGGCAAGCGTAGTAAAGGAATCCGCATTTCCATAGATAATAGTAAACCATTATCACTAAGTAAAGCATCTTGGCGATATCCTCTGAGGTTATCCTGACCACCAAAATTAATTTGTTCCTGGGATAACAATGGGCGATCGCTAAGTTGGAGATCGGTTCGTAGTAATAATAAGGTTTCAGGAGCAAATAGCCTGGCATATTGCATCTGTCCACGCCAAGATACAAACTGACTATCTGGAGCATTTAGGTTAATGGTGGAGCCGAGAGCTTTTAGCCCTAAGTTAATTTGTGATCTCACTGCAAATACCTCTTCTGCACTGCGTTGAACATATTCTTGAAAAAAGCGCAGTGCTGTAACCCTTGTTTGACCATCTGTACCGGTTTCAATGGAAGGGAAAGGAATTAGACCATTGAGTAAGGATGCTGAGCTTTGTCGATGACTCAACGACAAGCCGAGAGCAAGATCTTGAACAGTATTTTGGAGGATGGGCTGGCGTAATGTTAGTTCGTAGTTGCGGGAGTTCGAGGTAATGTCAAGAATATTAAACGGAGGTTCAATAACATTGCTCACTGAAGTTCCAAAGCTCATGCCGATTGTGCCATTATTGGGATTGAAAGGGATGGTATAACTCACATCAAAAGCATTGCTACCATTGGTATTACTATAGGAAATGCTTAAGCGATCGCCTATTCCCGTTAGATTAGCTTCGTTTAGTTGGATTTGACGACGCTCTGAACCAACGCTTGGAGTTCGGCTGTTATCAAGGGTAATCGGTAGACTAAACGTGGGAGCCTCTGTCACCTTAACTTCTAAGTCATTGAATCCTGATTGAAGGCTAGGCGATAAGTTAGCAGATATATTTTCAATGAGCGGATTGATTTGGAGTAGTTGCAAGGCTTCGAGAAGACGATTGCGATTGAGGGGTTTACCTGTGGCGATCACGAGGCGAGATTTGATGTAGTCTTCATTCAGTCTGGTTAATCCCTTAATCTTAATCTCTGCAAGTCCACCTTCGACAATTTGAATTTTGACAATTCCCTTTTGTAGATCCTGTTCTGGTAAATATGCACCAGAGGTAATATAACCTCTATCTATATATAGTTCTGTAATCTTGGTTCTAATTTGCAATAGTTCAAAAATCGAGAGTGGCTGATCGAGATAGGGTGTAGTAATTGCATCTAGTTCGCGATCGCTAAAGACACTACTACCAGTTACCTCAAATTTTTTAACGATGATTAATTCTAAATTGTTATTAAGAGGGAATGAAGGAGATGGAGAAGTTGGCGTTTTCAGTGGAGGCAATAGCCGATCTGGGTGCGGAAGTTTAGTAGGTTCCGTAGGAACTTTCGGTGTGACTTTGGGAGAAAAATCTTTAGGAATGACTGATTTGGGTTTAAGTGGTGCGGCTTGAGTAGCGATCGATTGGAGATAAACATTTATGACGATCACTAAGATCGTTATATATATCCCCGTATCCAGCATTTTATAAATATACTTATAAAATTTATAGAACTTATAGAGTGCTTTCACGATAACCACCTCCCATTTTCGCTAAAAAAATATAAATCTAGCAAATAAAGTTGTAATTTATAAACCTCTTAGTCACAAGCATCAATGGGATGAGAGATGTGCTTTACTCAGCCAAAAGTTATTGATAGCTGAACAAAGTTGCGGCTAAATATTCTCACAAATGATTGAGGATTGCTTTAGATCCAAGTTGACACGATATTTTACTAAAATATTGTCATTAAAAATCTCAATGTTTCTTTGATGACAATATTGTTACTATAAGACGGAAAAATATATAGAACTTACTCAATGCCAACGAATTACTGGGTTTTGATTGGATTTAGTGCGAGCAAAGCTGCACCATATCCAATCGATGCGTAAGTCCTACATATGGTAGTCAGTATATTCAGCCTTGTTGATATTTGAGGTTTCTGAAATAGCTATTCAGGTGGACTTAAGTTATGCAACTTTCTCTTCATGATTTCTGGATTTCTGGGATGGTCTTGCTCGGTTGGAGTGTTGCAACATTTCCAGCCAACTCTCAGATCATCCCTGATCAATCTTTACCTATGAACTCTGTAGTAACTAAAAGTGGCTTAACCCATACAATTACTGGCGGCACAACTAGAGGCGTAAATCTCTATCATAGTTTTCAAGAATTCTCAGTTCCGATCAACAATACTGCCTATTTTAATAATGCTTCTCATGTCCAAAATATTGTGACGAGAGTAACAGGTAACTCCACTTCCAATATTGATGGACTAATTAAAGCAAATGGGAATGCTAATTTATTTCTTCTCAATCCTCAAGGGATTACCTTTGGAACCAATGCAAAACTAGATATTGGCGGTACTTTTGTGGGGACTACGGCCAGCAATTTCAAATTAACTGATGGTAGTGAATTTAGTGCGACCAATCCCCAAGCCCCACCTTTACTGACAAGTAATATTACTCAGGGATTACAGTATGGGATGAGCAATCAGGGAGCCACAATCACTAATCAGGGGAATCTTTCCACGGGACAAGATTTAATACTCAATGCTGACAAGCTGCATTTGCAGGGGCATTTGCAAGCAGGACGAGACTTAATTTTAAAGGCGCAAGATACAGTCCTAATTCGCGATCGCGCTAATGAGCATTTTGGAGCCGTTGCGGGGAGATATTTAACCATACAGGGAAATCAATTAGTCGATATTTTTACTCTCAACCATCCTCAGAGTGGATTTTGGTCAGGTCATAATTTGATCTTGCGATCGGCAAATCCGATCATTGGTGATGCTCATTTTTATGCTGGGAGAGACTTAAAGATTGAGAAATTAGATGATACTCTCGGTAACTTAATCAGCCCTAACGATCCCGTAATTCTAGCGAATGGGAATGTAACTTTAGGTGACTATACAGGTGCATCACTGCATATTTTAGCGGGGGGGAGTGTGACCCTTGGAAATGTGACAATCACTGGCACTGGCAGCACTAGTACGACGATTAATCCTAGTAATAACAATCTATTCAATGCCACGAAAAGCTATGCCGATCTCGCCACCTTCTTTTTGACCGAATATCAAGCGCTCAAAAATAGCGATGGAACAGTGCAGGATGTGGTCTCCGTCAAAATCCCCATAACAATTGATGGTAGTCTGCAAGCAACTTTAGATGTGCGTGCTGGGGTGGATTGGACACAGTTGGGAGGTTTACCAAGCAGTCCCCTCAGCTTAGGTAATGTGACTCCTAGCCCTACCTATAATAATCCTTCTCTTAATGCGAATATTACAGTGAATGGCAATATTCGTATAAATCAGCCTAATGGATTAGTGCTATTAACCAATCAATTCTCTCCTAATACATTGCAAGGTGAAATTTCAACGCAAGTAATTGATGTTGGTACAAATGTTGTAGATGCACAAGGGGGAGACATTCGCATCTATGGTCGTGGAGAAATTTCTCTCAACTCTGACTTAATTAGCTATTCAGAGCCAAATAGCGGTAATGCAGGTCATGGTGGATCGATCTCTATTTCATCATATTTGGGGAATATCACGATACAATCAGACCTATATACTGACTCTTTCACCTTGTCAGGGAACGCGAGTAATGGAGGCAAAATTTCTTTATCTTCTTATTCTGGGAGTATTATCCTTGATAATATATATTTTGAAACTTCCTCTTTTACTTATAATGGGAATTCGGCTAATGCGGGAGATGTTTCTCTCACTTCATATTCTGGCAATATTACGGTTAATCGTCCACTCTGGAAATCTCCATCAGTTGCATCAGCTTTAGGTAGTGCTGGGAATGGAGGTAATGCACTTATTGCTACCTATTCTGGCAATATCTTAATTGAGGATGCTAGGAGCTATTTCGGAGATACTGGTACTTATTTAGACACAGGTACTTACTCAGGTTCTAAGTCCTCTGGTAATGGCGGTAACTTTTATTTATCTTCTAATTCTGGCAATATTGTACTGTCTAAAGCTCCATTAAACTCTTCTACAGCTTCCTATGCATCTTCAAAATCAGAATTTGCTGGTAATGGCGGCAAAATATCCTTTTCTACTAATTCTGGAAATATTACTCTGAATGATTTGACGTTGTACTCCTATTCCTTTGCACAATCGGCAAATGCTCGGAATGGAGGGGAAATCTCTCTCTATTCTAGGTCTGGCAATATTTACCTAAATAATTCAACCCTATCCGCTTACTCACTGGCTCCTTTAGCAGGTTCCCAGAATGGCGGTACAGTATCAATATCTACTCCCAGTGGCAATATCATCAGTGACTTAACCAGTTATATATTATCCTTTTCTATCTCTAAGCTAGGTGAGAGTAGTGGGAATGGTGGTGAAATTAACTTAACTGCCAAAAATCAAATTAGTAATCTTGGTCTGTTTACATCATCAGCCTTTGGGCAAGCAGGAGCAGTCAATATCAAGGGCGTAGATGACTTGGCGATCGCTAGTCTTCAGATCATTACTAGCAAAACCGTTAACTTTCCCAAACGTGCCTATGATATTAACGATCCGAATACTTTCATCACCACAATTTTTGGTACAGGTGAATCTGGACGATCAGGAGATGTCACAGTTACAGGAGCAAAGAATTTAATATTTGACAATACGCTGATCTTGAGTACCACCCAAGGGATTGATCCTGCGGGGAATATTGCGATTATCAGTCCTGATGCAATTATTTTTCAGAACAGTCAAATCCTCAGTAATACCAGTAGCAAAGGTAATGCAGGCAATATCGCTGTTACCGCAGGACAGAATATCACCTTCAACAGTAACAGTCAGATTACAGCCCAAACTAGTAATGATGGGAAAGCTGGCAATATTGATCTAAAAGCTGGTAATTCAATTCTCTTTACTGCGGGCACGGGCTTATTTGCTAATACAACTATGGGCTCTAAGGGAAATGGCGGTAATATTACTATCGATCCACATTCTGTTGTTCTCAAAGATGGTGCGACGATTGCAGTGGATAGCCTTGGTTTCGGGCTAGGTGGTAATATTAGCATCCTAGCCAATTTTCTCTCGCTTCTCAATGGTTCTTCTATTACAGCTTCTACTGCTAGTACGAATGGAGGTAACATCAACTTAAATGTTCCATCAATACTGCTTTTGCGCTATGCCAGCAATATCACTACCACCGCAGGTACAGCCAACGCAGGGGGCAATGGTGGGAATATTAGTATAAATGCAGGATTTATTGTTGGGGTTAAGGGAGAAAATAGTAATATCTTTGCCAATGCCTTTACTGGTAATGGCGGCAATATCAATATTAATACCAATGCTATATATGGTCTAGAGTTCCATCCTCAACTGACCTCATTTAGTGATATTTCTGCTAGTTCTCAATTTGGCTTGCAGGGAACTGTAGTTGTTTCTACTCCCTCCCTCGATCCTAGCCGAGGTCTGACCACGTTACCTGTTAATCTCAGCGATCCATCAAAGCAAATTAGTCAAAGTTGTGGAGTCGGAGGTAAGTTATCTAGTCGCGATAGTAGATTTACTATTTTGGGGCGAGGTGGTTTACCTAAGAGTCCCAGTGATGAGCTTTCGAGTACACAGCCTTTAGTGGAATTAGCTAATCTTGTACCAGATAGCAATAATCAAAACTTAGGATCAGTAGCCAACCCAGAATCAAAACAGGAAGTAAAAAAAGCAGTTTCTCAAGGGATTATTGAGGCAAATGCGATCGCTAGAGATAGTCGCGGTGTCCTGCGTTTGGTATCAGCTACTCATCCTCTCAGTTCCGCTATTCCTGAGCTTTCTTGTACAAAATAGAAGTATATGCTAATTCTCAAACTCAAAAAATCTATACTACTTTTGGATACTCTTTTTAATTGCAAAGCTAGTAGTAAGTCATTACGCTATATCAGAATTGGCATCTGTGCAGTTCTCCTCACCCTGTTCTTAGGAAGTAACCCTCAACATAGCATCGCTGGTGCTACCAAAAAATTAACTAAGTCCATTAATCCAGCACTTCATCAATCTATTACGAATAACCCTGCAGATCTGGTGCATCGAGGCAAACAATCTTATCAAGTTGGACAATATGCTCAAGCGATCGCTAATTGGCAACAAGCATTTGATATCTATGCGAAACAAGGCGATCATCTCAATCAAGCAGTTATCGCCCAAAATCTGTCTCTAGCCCATCAACAGCTTGGTCATTGGCAAGAATCAGAGCAGTTCATTTTGCTCAGTTTAGAAATTTTACGATCGCATTCCCTACAACCGAAATTAATTGCCCAAGCACTCAATATCCAAGGCAGTATCCAAATTACTCAGGGGCAATCTCAAGCAGCATTAACTACTTGGCAAAAAGCTGAACAAATTTATGCACAGGTGGGAGATCAAGATGGAGTCTCACGCAGCAGAATCAATCAAAGTCAGGCGATGCGATTACTCGGTCTCTATCCTAAAGCCAGAGAACTGCTACAACAGATGCAATCGTCGCTGAAAAAGCTTCCTAACTCGGCGCTCAAACTTGCGAGTCTACTCAATCTTGGAGATACGCTCCGACTCAATGGTGATTTTACAGAAGCTACCACTGTCTTGAAAGATAGTTTAGCGATTGCTCAAGAGCTTAATGATGTCTCTACAGTTGCCGAAATTTTCCTAAGCTTAGGCAACATCGCCTCTAGTCAACAACAATCTGCTAGCTTAGGAGATCGCACTTACCGTCAGCAAAAAAGCGTTGAGGCGATCGCCTATTACCAACAAGCTGATCAAATGGCAACTCTTCCGATTATCAAAGTAAAAGCCCAACTCAACCAATTACGTCTAGCTATTGATTTGAAACAAGTTGATGCAGTCAAGCGCCTATTAACAACAATCCCAGCCCAGTTGCCTAACCTCCCGCCTAGCCGTGTTGCAGTGTATGCTAACGTGAATTTTGCTCAGAGTTTAATCAAGCTCACATCTAGCGATCACTTAGGAGGTGCACTCCCATCAAGCGATCGCCAATATGCGGCACAATTACTAGCAAGATCTGCCCAGCAAGCACATGCCATGAGTGATCTGCGAGCCGAAGCCTACGCAATCGGCTATCTAGGCGAACTCTACGAGCGATCACAGCAGTTACCAGAAGCACAGGAGTTAACCGCACAGGCTCTCATCCTTGCCCAAACCTATAATGCGGCTGATATTGCCTATCGTTGGCAGTGGCAACTGGGACGCATCTTCAAGGCACAAGGTAAACACTCCCAAGCGATCGCAGCCTATAACGAAGCTGTGAGCACCCTCAACTCCATTCGGGGCGACCTTGTTTCCAGTAATACAGATATCCAGTTTTCCTTTCGCGATAGTGTCGAACCTGTTTACCGTGAGCTTGTAGGATTACTGATGACTCATGAGGAAGGCGAAACCATCAGCCAAGCTAATCTCATCTCGGCTCGTAAAGTGATCGAATCTCTGCAACTAGCAGAACTGGATAACTTTTTTAAAGAAGCTTGCCTGAAAGTTCGAGCCACTCAAGTTGATGAGATCGATCCCCAAGCTGCGGTAATCTATCCTATTATTTTGGCTGACAGATTAGAGGTAATTGTTTCTCTTCCAAATCATTCTCTTTTTAATCATACAAGCAAAGTTTCGCAGGTTCAGCTCGACCAGCTTTTGGGTGAACTATGGCGATCGCTAAGACGGACATCACTTGAGACAGATATTCAAAGCATCTCTGAAAAAGTATACAACCTTCTAATTAGCAAAAAAATTGCAGACACACTCGTCACCAATAAAATCCAAACTTTAGTATTTGTGCTTGATGGTTCTCTAAGGAACTTACCCATGGCAGTTCTCTATGATGGAAAACAATATTTAATGGAGAAATATAATCTTGCACTTACTCCTGGCCTACAACTTATTGATCCACGTCCCCTCAAACGTCAGCAATTAGAAGTATTTATCGGGGGATTAAGTAAGGAAACTCAAAACTTTCAAGCATTACCTAATGTCGAGAGAGAAGTCCAGAAAATTGACGCAATAGTATCAAATCCAACACCATTACTTAATGAAACCTTTGTCAGTGAATCTATTCAACAACAAGTTAGTAAAATCCCTTTTAGAGTAGTCCATTTAGCCACTCATGGTGAATTTAGTGCTAATACTGACAAGACATTTATTTTGACTTGGAATAATCGTCTGGGAGTCAAACAATTAGGAGAATTATTGCAAACTAGAGTTCAGGATCAGAGCGCTCCCCTTGAATTATTGGTACTGAGTGCCTGTAAAACTGCCAAAGGTGATAATCGCGCTACTCTAGGTCTCGCAGGGCTAGCCGTGCAATCGGGGGCAAGGAGCACGATCGCCAGTTTATGGTCAGTTGAGGATAGTGCTACCGCCACATTTATGGAGAAGCTTTATCAAGAACTCGCAGATCTTGGAACGACAAAGGCTAGTGCCTTACGCAAAGCTCAACTCTATCTTCTCAAAAGTCCTCAGTTTACCCATCCCTTTTACTGGGCTCCTTTTGTATTAGTCGGTAATTGGCTATAAAAAACAGTTATAGGAATTACATCACACTATAGCGGTTTTCATTTTGCCTACGGCAAAATGAAAACTCAAAACTCTTAATGGGACTGATTTTTTGTTTTCAAATGAGTACACACTCATTTGAAAACCGCTATAACTCAATTTACTGGATTTTGAGTGGATGTGGCGCGAGCGAAGTTTACACAATATCCACTCAAAACGTAATTATATTTAAGAATGAAATTACTTCTGTCAACATCATAAAAAAAATAGTAAAATATCCAGATGTTTATATTCTTAGCTTTAAATATTATCTTACTTGTCTTCATCTAATTATCATTATTTCTGACTAAAAACCTTGCGTTAGTCGGTAGTGCTAAATAGCTAAGGATGGGTGGCGCTTCGCGCCACCCATCCTTACCACAACAAATACTTTCCTTTTTATCAGGCATTAACACCATGCTTCATAAAACACTTTACCTTCCCTGTGTACTTCTGGTAAGTAACATAATCTGGGAAATCACAACATTTAAAACTTTCATAACAGTTGCTAAAGCCCAAAGCTTTGAGCCGCCTGTAAATACGCCTGCACCTACTACCACAATTGGTGGTGGTAGAAGAGGCAATGACGGGCAATGCCTGATTGATCGAGATCTTCAGGGGGATATCAAAGAGAAAAAAAATCCTATAGAGCAAGAGATTACGCTCCTACTCCCACCCAACAAATTTGGATTGACAATCTCATCACATCCGCAATTTTTTGTCTATATTCCCAAAACCAACGCGATCGCTGTCGAATTTACCCTTGAAAATCACCAAGGCAAAGGAATTGCTAGCAAAAGATTAGCTCTTACAAATACACCTAGCATTGTGACTGTTCAGTTTGATCAAAATCCCCTAGAAATCGGCAAAGATTATAAATGGTTAGTTTCCGTAGTATGTGAAACTGGCGATCCTGAAGACCTATTTAGTGAAGGTATAATTAGGAGAATCAAACCAGAGCAAAATACACTCGCAAAATTGGGGAAAGCAACAGCAATCGATAAAGTATATCTATACGCCAAACTTGGTATCTGGTATGAAGCGATCGCCGAACTAGCAGCTTTACGCCTTTCTCAGCCAAACAACACAGTCCTTAAAACCAATTGGTTGAATTTACTCAAGTCTGCTAGTCTCGAACATTTCGCCCATATCCCTCTCAAACTCTAATGCTCATTAGTAATTCGGTAGTGCTTCAAAGTATTTTTTTAGTAATTGTATTGCGGGCGCTTCGTGCCCGCAACACAATTACATTGCATGACTACCAGTAATCCAAAACTATTCAAAAAGCAACTACAATGTCTACAGATCCCGATGAACTAATTTTCATAGAAGACGAAGATGCATCTTGTATAGATAAAGAGTCAAACAATAACCCCATAAGTATCAACCATTACCATGAATTCCCAACAATCCATGAAGTGATTGCCTCACAACATAGCTCTGTATGGAAAGTTTTAATTTGTGATGATGATACTTCCGTTCACTTAGTAACTAAATTAGCCCTAGATGGATTTAAGTTTGCAGGTAGAGAATTAGAGATTATTTCTGCTTTTTCTGGTGCTGAGGGCATTAAAATCCTTGAAAAACATCCTGAAATTGCCGTTATTTTACAAGATGTAATTATGGAAACTAACGACGCAGGATTGCAAGCAGTCAAATATATCCGAGATGTTTTAAAAAACCCATTCGTAAGAATTATTCTCAGAACGGGGCAGCCCTCAGAATTTCCTGAATCTTCTGTCATTCTGAACTATGACATCAATGACTACAAATCTAAAACTGAACTCACTGCCCAAAAACTATTTACCAGTTTAGTTTCTAGCTTAAGAGCCTATAGCACAATTCTTAGTCTTGCTGAAAGTCAGCAAAAGTTCGCTCAGATAAATGCGAAGCTTCAAGAACTCAATCTAAATTTAGAGAAACTCGTTAAAGAGAGGACGGTTGAACTCAAAATTGCTAAAGATCAAGCTGAGCGATCCAACACTGCCAAGAGTCAATTTTTGAGGAATATGACACATGAGTTGAGAACTCCTCTCAATGGAATTCTCGGTTATACACAGCTACTCAAGAAAAGTAATGATCCCATTGAGCGTCAAAAGGGATTAGATATCATCCAACGCAGTGGTAATCACTTACTTTCTTTAATCAATGACATACTCGACCTCTCTAAAATTGAAGCTGGAAAATTAGATCTAGATCATGAACCATTCCATTTAGATGGGCTGCTAAGTAGTCTTATTGATACATTTAAGTTGCAAGCTAGTAAGCAAGGGATACAAATTGTCTATCAGTCAGTTGGCAAAATTCCTGAATTAGTTTATGGAGATGCTAAAAGACTGCGCCAAGTTATTTTTAACCTTATGGGAAATGCTATTAAATTCACACAGGAAGGAGTTGTATCCTTAACTGTCCAAAGTACGAGTAATGATAAAATTCGCTTTGATATTTGTGACAGTGGAATCGGTATTGCATCCGAAAACTTATCCAAGATATTTCAATCTTTTGAACAGGTAGTTAATCCTGCCGATATGCAATCAGGAACAGGTTTAGGATTATCCATTAGTCAAAAGTTAGTGACTCTGATGGGAGGAGAACTAAATGTCACTAGTACTTTAGGCAAGGGTAGTAACTTCTGGCTAGAAATTAGTTTACCAGTATATATTAGTTTAACGCCTATTAGCTTAGACCTAGAAGACACCTATTATGATGCAACACCTGACAATACTCCATCCCGCTTATCTTCAAAAATCTCTACTGACACGTGTTTTATTCCTGATCATCCTATTATCTTAGAGTTATTGGAACTATTAGAAACAGGAGATTTAAGTGGTTTGCAAGGTAACTACTCAGGCTGGAGATTTGGGAAGAAATGGTTTCCAAGAAACACTTGTTTGAGAGACGCCAGAACATTAACACCTTGCTTTCTGAGAGTCGAAATATAGCCACGAATGCGA
>JADBWH010000008.1 GCA_020404105.1 Pseudanabaena sp. M53BS1SP1A06MG
CGACTACCTTTACCCCGCAAGGGGACGGAAACTAAATCCACTGGATAAGATTTGTGCTTCTGGAAACTCAATTTCCGACTACCTTTACCCCGCAAGGGGACGGAAACCTGACAGGCTTATTATTTAAATCTACTAATTGCGAGTAATTTCCGACTACCTTTACCCCGCAAGGGGACGGAAACGTCTTCAAGTTCTTGAAATCCATCGACTCTATGGTTTCGTCATTTCCGACTACCTTTACCCCGCAAGGGGACGGAAACACACACCGAGTAACTCCATCTATGCGGCGAACTTCGATATTTCCGACTACCTTTACCCCGCAAGGGGACGGAAACGTCGTGTTGTGAGCCAACGGAAGTTGGATTTCAATCTTATTTCCGACTACCTTTACCCCGCAAGGGGACGGAAACGCTTTTTTCTCGAAGAAATTAAGCCAAGCGTCATGAATTTCCGACTACCTTTACCCCGCAAGGGGACGGAAACAAAAAAGTTCTCCAAGGTAGGCACGTTAGTTCCATTATTTCCGACTACCTTTACCCCGCAAGGGGGCGGAAACGAGATCTTGCAACATATTAGCTATGCCATGCTTGCCATTTCCGACTACCTTTACCCCGCAAGGGGACGGAAACGTTTTGTTTGCTTCTTCAAACGTGCCATAGAACGCGATTTCCGACTACCTTTACCCCGCAAGGGGACGGAAACCTGATAGAGCTAATGCTGTAACAGCGCAATCAACTCATGATTTCCGACTACCTTTACCCCGCAAGGGGACGGAAACACTCTGACGAAGGTTGGGGAATTTCCTGATAAATAGAGGAGAATCAACCGTGAAAAAATTATTAACTTCCCTGTGCTTGTTCTTGGCTGTGGCTACATTAAGTATAGTTAGTCCCGCTTTAGCTGGTGGGGCTTCGATTTTCAGTGCTAACTGCGCTTCCTGCCACATGGGCGGTAAAAACGTGGTTAATGCCGCTAAAACCCTGAAAAAAGAAGATTTAGCTAAATACTGCAAAGATTCTGTTGAAGCTATCGTTACCCAAGTTACCAAAGGTATGGGTGCGATGCCCGCTTTCGGTGGTCGTCTCAGCGCTGAAGATATCGAAGCTGTAGCTAACTATGTCCTCGATCAAGCGGAAAAAGGCTGGTAAAAATTAGTTATCGGTGGCGAGTTATCCTTTGTCAGTCTGGTAAGAATTGTAGTGATCGAAATTCTTGGGTCATTTGCTGATTCACCACGATATTTACCCCGCAAGGGGACGGAAACTGTCGATCAAGGAAAAAGGCAAAAGTAGAAAGTCAAAAATTGATAGCAGCACAAAGAAACAAACCAAAATCTATCCTAAATTCCCTCTTTTTCTCCGATAAGGGGGACGAAAACATCTATGCTAGACTTGCTAGGCTCATCGCCCAAATTCAAACCATACCCATGACTAAAGGAGAAACCGAACCCACAAGAGAACATTCGATTTGACTATAAAATTGTAGTCGATCCCTACGATGCAGCAGAAAGAGAAATGGGTTAGTATTAATATCTCCAACACAAAATCTCCCACCCATTTCTTGCTAAATAGGACTTACGCAAACCGAACAAATTTATTAGGCTTGAGGTAGATGTGGTGCGGGCGAAGCCCGCACCAATGCGTAAGTCCTACTAAATAGAAGCAAAAATCTTTAAAAACAGGCGTGATCGCCCAAAAAAGAAGTTGAAGTATTAGACATGACCTTAGCAAAAGATTGTGAAAGCAATATGTATATGGATTATGGATTTTAGATCCAGCAATCAATAGGTAAAATAAACAAAACGCAAATGTCACACTCAAAAACATCAGCGATCGCCAACTGGACAGATGATATCGAAATCGTCAGCATCACTCTGACCTTAAGAGCGATCGCCGACATTGAATTATCTCACAACTACACCACCGCACTCCATGCATGGTTTCTCCATCAAGTCCGCGACAGCGATCCACAACTTTCTGCATATCTCCATGACAAACAATCCGAAAAAGCCTTTGCTATATCTCCACTCAATGGCAACCTTAAACCCATAGTCAACTCATTCCTTGCTAAAGTAGATAGTACCTATACTTGGACAATATCAGCCCTATCCGAGTCTCTATGCACATGGTTACAGACTTGGTTCATTAATCATCCAAAGACAATTAACCTCTACAAAGGAAGCTTTGCGATCGAGCAGATTCGCATTAATCAACCACCTACAACCTACAATAATCTCTGGTCATCTTCATTAAATCTAGATCCCAGATTTACACTCGCTTTCCTAACCCCTACTTGCTTTCGCAGCAAAAATCACCATTTACCCTTACCGATTCCCGCCAATATTTTCCATAGTTATCTCCGTCGTTGGAATGACTTTGCTCCCGAAGCCTTTCCTCAAGAGGAATTTTTAGCATGGATTGAAAAGGTGGTTTATATAACTAACTACGAACTTAACTGCACTAAAGTTGCTGTTGCCAAACAGGGCTATGTGACTGGTTTTACAGGTACTGTCGAATTTGCGATCGATCTCAAAACTTCCCGTAATTCTGATTTTGAAAAGTTGCTCTCAGCATTAATTAAACTTGCTAATTATTGCGGTACAGGACATAAAACCACCTTTGGATTAGGACAAACGAGACTAATTAGGAAAGATGAAGTTGGGAACTGGAAAAACGAAAAACAATCAATAGTAGCAACTCCAATTCAAGAGCATTTAATTAAGAGAATCGCAGAGCTAACGGAGCTATTTCTCCAAACAAAAAAAAGGCAAGGCGGCGATCGCGCTCAAAACAACGCTACTATCTGGGCAACCATCTTAGCCCGTCGCGAATTGGGCGAAAGCTTGACAGATATCGCGATCGACCTCGACTTACCATACGAAACAGCCAAAGGTTATGTCAAACGCGCCCGTAAAACCTTAGATAATATTAAGTCAGTTCCATAAACTCAGTTTTCAAAGTTTTATATTTTGCACCTATAGCGGTTTTCATTTTGCCGTAGGCAAAATGAAAACTCAAAACTCTTACTGGGACTGATTTTTTGTTTTCAAATGAGTACACACTCATTTGAAAATCGCTATAGTAGTATCCATCGAGAAGCAACTAGTAATCAGTGCTATCAATCCATTTTCTCGCACAAGGAATATTTATGAATGCGATCGCCATTGATTTTGGTAGCAGTAATACAGTAATTGCTCGATGGAATATTGCCACTAATCAACCTGAAACCTTAAATTTTGAAAGCCTTAATCGTCCAGCCCCTTTAAAAGCACTTGTGCCATCACTGCTCTATGTGCAGAATGCTCAGGAGGAAATTGTCGATATTGGACAATATGTAATCGATAGGGGGAAAGATTATCCTCAGCTACGATTGTTTAATCAAATCAAGCGCCGATTGGTGGCAAATGTTGGCTATAGCCCTAGAATTGATGAAGTCAAAGTCACACCAGAATGGGTGGGTAATCATTTTTTGAGAGAACTGCTCAATAAATTGCGATCACAACAAATCTTTCCATCGGAAGTAATTTTGACAGCTCCTGTCCAAGCTTATGAGAAATATTTACGCTGGTTAGAAGAATGTAGTGTAGAAATATTTGCTTCCAATTTACCGACTTTAGAAGCGCCTCGCATTCGGATTATCGATGAGCCAACGGCGGCTGCACTGGGCTATGAGGCGATCGCCCCTAGTGCCTTGGTACTAGTGATTGATTTTGGGGGTGGAACTTTGGACCTATCACTGGTGCGCTTGCCTAAGAGTGACAATGTGGTGAAATGGGGTGACCAGATTGGGGTCAATCGGAGTCAATGGACAGAACATAAAGCTGAAGCGATCGCCAAAACTGGCTATACGCTGGGTGGTGAAGATATTGATCAGTGGCTAGTTCAGGATTATTTAGATAGTCGCGAAGATATTGATAATTGTCATGGATTAAGAAATTCGAGTATTCTGAAATTATTAATGGAAAAAATTAAAATCCAGCTTTCAGAGACAGAAACAGCTTCCGCAATATTTTTCGATGTCAATACCCAATCAGCAGTTGAGATTAGCTATACTCGCCAACAGCTAGAACAGTTACTCAATCGCAAAGGTTTTTATCGAATTCTGCAATTAGCGATCAATGAATTAATTAACCGTGCTTTTAATAAAGGAATCCTTAAAGGTGATATCAAGCATATTCTCTTAGTCGGTGGTTGTACGCTCATTCCCTCAGTACGGACTTTTGTGGAATCCTACTTCACGATGGGGAAAGTCTATAGTCACAAACCCTTTGAAGCGATCGCGCATGGAGCCTTACTGCTCAGTCAGGGCATGAGTGTGCAGGACTATCTCTTCCATTCCTATGCAATTCGCTATTGGAATCGGATTACAAAACAATGGCAATATCAGCCTCTATTTCGGCGTGGTCAGATCTATCCCACCCGTCGCCCTATCGAGTTAGTACTCAGAGCTACACAACCCGATCAATCCGAAATTGCTCTCACCATTGGCGAACTCGAAAGTTGTCCTAAAGGTTTTGCCGAGATTAGCTTTGATGGCGATCGCATCGTGATGCAATTTAACCAAATGGAGAAAGAGAATTTTCAACCCTTACAAGCTGATATTAATGGGGAAGGTATTCCACAGGCGATCGCCATGCTCGATCCTCTCGGTCAGCCCGACTATGATCGCCTCAAGGTTTTATTTAGCATCAGTGAAAAGCGCGAGTTATTAGTTACCGCGATCGATCTACTCACGCAACGCCAATTATTAACCGATTATCCTGCCGCAAAATTGCATTAATAGGACTTACGCAAACCGAACGAATTTCTTAGGATTGAGGTAGATGTGGTGCGGGCTTCGCCCGCACCACATCTACCCAATGCGTAAGTCCTAATTAAAAAACAGGTTGTTGAAAAGCAACAAACTATTTAGTTCTTAAAGTGCTAGCTCTAATAAAAAACCAACTCGGCTGTCATAAATTAAAGGCGATCGCCGCCATTCAACCTTTGTACCAAGCCGTAAATTATTCGTAATTGCATAGCTAGTGGAAAGTGTCGTGGTACTCATCTCCAGATTGCCACTAGGAGAGGTAAAGGTATGGCTCATCCGCAAGTCAGAGCTATGGGGCGACAATACTAAAACCCCCTGCAAGCCCACATCTAGCCCTGAAATTTGCGGACGATCAAGTTGATTGAACTGACGATAACCAACTATGGGCGCGACATTCCAATAGGAACCTAGGGGCAAAAGATAGTAGCGGAAATTTGCCTGTAGCTCACTTTCGCGACCGCTAAATTCGGTCTGATAGCTACCATTTACAGTTAAAGGCGATTGCCCCACAAATAAGTCTTCAAACCCCGCTTCAATCCCCAGTGAGTTATTCCGTGATGTAATGCCTAGCTTCAGTTTTTTATCAAAGCTCGGCACATTGTAAATATCATCTAAAAGATTGGGTGGATTCTCTAGCCAACGGCGCAATACAGGGCTACTTTCGATCACTTGGCGATCGATTTCGATGTCCCTAGCTCGCCGTGCCATTTTGGTATCACCATAGGCTGCTACGCTAATACCAAAATATAAAAATGCAGCTATAGCGATCGCCAATTTGTTTGCCATAACTTTTGCAAGAGTTTGCTAGAGGTGAGGTAACACAGATAATTATGCCTTATTAAAAGATTTTCGCCAATGTAACCCTTATATCCCATCCGCAGATTATCTTTAGGACTTACGCATTGGGTAGATGTGGTGCGGGATTCGCCCGCACCACATCTACCTCAATCCTAAGAAATTCGTTCGGTTTGCGTAAGTCCTAATCTTGTCTTTGGCACAAGCAATGAAACTGAAAACAGCCCTATCGAGAATCCCAAGAACTGTGGCGCACAGCGTGCACCACAGTTCTTGGGATTTTGCTTCTATTTACTATCTGGCTTCTTTGTTATGCTATTAAAATACTGTTTAGCCTTCGTGAAAGCATAATTCAACTTATCACCAATGGTAGGTTCAGGAAGTACGGCAACAGTAATTTCTTCATCGGGAAATTCCTTGAGGCGATAGCCATACTCAAGATTTTCGTTATACTTCCGTAGAATTGGATAGAGTCGAATTGCGCCCTTAAGCAAAGCATCCTCTTGCTGGAAAATAGCACGACTAATCAGATTACTTCTTTCTACTGCCATCGAACCCGCAGGAACCCATTCTTTTCCCTTAATGCGAATGTAAATATTGAACTCAGGCAATCCATTCTCTTTCATCTCATCATACTTACTGGCCGCAATCTGATGTTTATTAGGAGCCTTTTTCTTCTTCTTCGACTGACTCGAACCTTGAGCAAATCCACTTGGTTTAGTTGCAGGCATAGCTTCACCTTTGTTTTTTTAAATAGTTTTAATGAATTTGATATGTGCTAACTCACAGCAATTACCAAATCTTGAGGTTATTAAATGCTTTTACAAAAGTTTACTTTAGCGGATGCCCCAAACACAATCATTCTTTTAGTAGGTAAGCTTATCCCTGTCTAAAACTCTCGTATTCACGAGTATTCGCCATCGATCAAGATACACTTACTCTAGTACAGCTTACGATTAGATTCTAAAGACCTTTTTTCCACTACGGCAGTAATTAGCAAAATGTTCGCAATTTTCAAATGCTAAGTTGTACTTAAAATCTTGATCTTTTATAACTTTTTTGGCTTGTCTTACCACCTTATCTCGTGATTCTTTACAATTGCTATGAATGAGACCATAACGCTTATTTTTAGACATCCTACAAAATTGTTCTAAACTAGTTTCGCATACTCCTTTTTTATCATTCAGAAAATGGATTACTTGGCTATCTCCAATGTAGATACCATGATGCTGATACCTAACACCATGACGTTTTTGATTGATAAAAATATGTGCGCCTTCATAGGACGGCTCTGTATATTTCCTTCTAGGTTTCGAGGAATCTAGTAGATTACGAATAACTACAAGAGTAGTCAGATTGGGGGATTTTGATTTGACTAACCTAACAATATTTTTAGGTTGTTTAACGATTTTGCGTACAGTTTTTTGATTAAAAATGCCATAGCCTATCCTTTAGTTCAGACTTTACTATGTATAACAAATTTCAGAAATTAAAAAAGCCGTCCATAAACGGCTTTTTTAATTTCTGTTAACCTTCTTTTAATTGACTAGACGGTGAATCTAGATCAAATAGGACTTGTAACATTTGCATGGCACGGCGGCGCGACTCGATGTCCTGCTGAGCGCGTAACTGCACCATCGGATCATGCAAGATCTTATTGATGATGCCGCGAGTCATGCTCTCGATCACATCCTGATGCTTATCTGCAAAATCATTACCGAGACGAGATAGAGCCTTCTCCATCTCCTGCTCGCGGATGATTTCCATTTTTTGACGGAGCTTGCTGATCGTGGGGACTGTTTCCAGCGATCGCCACCACATATCAAACTCAGCAACACAACCTTCGAGTAAAATCTCCGCTTGCATTGCCATTTGGCGGCGGCTTTCTTGATTCTCGGCAACTACAGCTTGGAGATCATCCACATTGTAAGCCTTGGTATTGGGCAACTCGTTGACATCAGCACTGATGTTGCGGGGGACAGAAATATCAACGAGGGTTAAGCCAATATGGTTGGGAGAAATTTCTTCAAGATGCTTGCGGCTAATAATCACCTCAGTAGATGCCGTACTGGTAAACACCAAGTCAGAAACTGCCACACAGTCAAACATCTGCTCTAGCGGATGAATATCAAACTGAGCGCCACTAGCTTCAAATTCCTTCAGCATTGCCTCAGCTCGGGCACGGGAGCGATTGACAATCGCAATTTTTTGTGCGCCCTTAGAAATTAAATGCTTGACCAATAGGCGCGACATTTTGCCAGCACCGATGATCGTAGTGTGCTTATCCGATAGATCTTGCAGCTTAATTTGAGCAAGCTCTACGGCTGCCGAACTAATCGACACTGCACCCGTACCAATTTCAGTTTCCGTGCGGACTCGTTTACCAGCCGAAAGAGCTTGTTTAAAAAGTTGGTTGAGAATGCGACCTGCACCGTTATATTGCTGGGCAAGACGATGGGTATTTTTGACTTGGGCTAGAATTTGTCCTTCACCAAGCACGAGACTGTCTAGGCCTGAAGCAACCCGCATCAGGTGAGTCACTGCATCTTGACGGAGCAGAATAAACAGATAGCGACGGAGGAACTGTAGAGGTAGTTGGCTAAATTCCGCAAGAAACTGCATAATTTCGCGAATGCCACCTTCGGCTTCGCTGGTGACTACATACAACTCTAAGCGGTTACAGGTGCTTAAAATTGCAGCTTCTTCGATATTCGGATAGCTCATGAGTTGAGCGATCGCAGCTTCCATACGATCCTCTGGAATACTCAACTTTTCTCTTACTTCCACAGTCGCCGTTTTGTGACTCAAGCCAACAACTGCAATATTCATATCGTAAATGCGTTTCTTATTTAGGAATTGGACTAGAAATAATTATCTTATTGGTAGAGCTTATCAGGAGATAGCTACCACTGTAGTAGGTACTTATTACTCCTTAATGTTCTGTAACGTACACATAAAAACAAGGGGCTTAAGCCCCTTGTAGTAAGGTTAAATTACCGAATTTAATATTGAGGTAGTCATACTATGTAATTGTGTTGCGGGCGCTTTGCGCCCGCAACACAATTACTAAAAAAATTACTTTGCAGAACTACCAATATTGACAGGGACAGGCTATGTGAGAGAGCAAGGATCGAACGAATATACTCTCTCTTAGCCATTAGGATTACTAGAAGTATCGTTAGCAATTAGCGCAAGTTAATGGTCTTAGGACTTTCGCCAGTCAAGTGAATGGTGTCAACGAAACGAGCAGTCTTAGATTGAGTAGAGATCACCAAAGATTGAGTACGGCAGCCACCACCAAAGAAGCGGACACCTTCCATCAAAGTACCAGGGGTGATACCACAACCAGCGAATAGTACATCCTTACCGCAAGCCAATTCGTGGGCATTATAGACTTTATCACCATCTTCGATACCCATTTCCTTGAGGCGAGCCAAGTTACCTTCACGAGTCCACTTAGCACTTTCAGGGGTATTAACTTCGGCTGGGTCATAAATCAGACGACCTTGAAAGTGACCACCCAAGCAACGCATTGCGGCAGCAGAGATCACTCCTTCAGGAGCTGCACCAATACCCATCAGCGCATGGATGTTTGTACCAGCGAAACCACAGCAAATTGCCGCAGATACGTCACCATCACTGATCAATCGGACACGTGCACCCGCAGCACGAATTTCCGAAATTAAGCCTTTATGACGAGGACGATCCATCACAACTACGACCAATTCTTCGATCGCACGGTTCAAACATTCAGACAGGATCTTTAAATTTTCAGTAGGGGTTTTGCGGATATCTACATGCCCCTTAGCTGCAGGAGGTGCAGCTAATTTGTCCATATAGAAATCAGGAGCGCGGAACAAACCATTACGCTCAGAAATTGCCAAAACTGCCATTGAACCATTTTGACCATAAGCAACTAGGTTTGTACCTTCACAAGGGTCAACAGCAATATCAATTTCTTGTAATTCTTCAATTGTGCAAAATTCAGCAGCATTTGGTTGTGTGCAAACACCAACTTCTTCACCGATATATAGCATTGGTGCTTCGTCGCGCTCACCTTCACCAATAACGATGCGTCCACGCATATGAATTTTGTTCATGCGCTCACGCATTGCTTCAACTGCCGCCTCATCGGCTTCATCTTTTTTACCCAATCCCATCCACTTAGCTGAGGCGATCGCAGCCTGTTCAACGACCTCAATAATCTCAAGGCTGATTGTATTATCCATGCGTAGGAATCCCTATATTTATCTAAATTTTACAACTATTAATTTTTTTGCTACATTCTAGAAATTTTCTAGAAACAGAAAACCAAATTAAGTTTAGTTGTGACTTACTACACAACCTCGTAACTAAGTTTACAGGTCAGACTGTCACCAAACCTATAAGAAGACTAAATGAGTCATATTAAGTTTTCATAAGATCAAATTATGGCTCTTGATTCGCTTTACTTCCATCAAAAATATAGCAGTAGCAAATGATATGTTATGACAAAACCAAAACCCAGAGGAGAGTTGCAACGTAACTCTCCTCTGGGTTTATAGCTATAAAACGGGATTAATGACTTTTGCCGCTTGATCTCGTTAGTAAATAGTTTGCTTTAGCGCCGATAATTATGCTTCTTCTGTTGCACTATTGAGTGTATTGCCAGCAATATCGTTATACAAACAAACGATAATGCAGATACTCAGGGGCGCAGTCACAAAAATGCCCACGCCTAGTAAAAGCAATCCTAAAATATTCATTAACCCAATCAATATGAGTAGGACAAATACTTGTAGCCATTGTCTCGAAACCAACTTACGACTTGCCTCTAAAGCCTGAAAGAATTCTAAATCCCAATCAACAGCAAACTGCACTGCAAACACATAGCTAACAAATAAATAAATTCCAGGAATCAAAAAGAACAAAACGCCAACAATAGTCAGCAATCCGCCTACTAGAAAGATTAGAAATAACTGTAAGAAATACTTATTGCTCAGCCCTTTAAAAAAGTCTTTAAACTCAAATGACTGTCCCCTCAAGATAGCCAATACAACAAAGGTAGAGCCAGCACTCAGAGGTGCATTGATTACTCCAGGAGCGATTTTTCCTACGACAGGAATGTTAGCTAAGACTACATTAATCAAAAAAATTACTAAGAAAAAGCCCACCATGGGACCAAAACATGGCTGAAGTGTTGCCCAGCCTTTCTTAAAATACTTACTAATATCGACTTCGTAGTCTCTCTGTAAAACAGCATCTAACTCATTAGCATTCATTATTGCTTCATTCCTCTTAATATTTCAAGGTAAATTCAGTTAGAATTTTGAATACCTCTAAGACTACTACAGTGTAATTCAGTTAAACTTCAATTTAATACAAAACTCTGACTTGTTGATTTTGAGATAAGTTTTAAGGTAATTCATTTACTGATTTTGGTTAAGAAATGCTTAACACTGGTACGATCTTTAGGATGGGCTTTTCTCTTCTACCCAACCTAAAGTATTGCGTATAACTGCTATGTTGCCAGACTCTTCTGCCCATTCTGTTTTTGCTGATGAGATGCCTAAAGACCTTATAAATTCTAATGTTCTTGACAATCTATCTCCTGAACCTGAAGGTGAAGACAAGCCACAAGAAGCCTGTGGTGTCTTTGGAGTATTAGCGGCAGAAGGGGATGTTGCTAAACTTATATATTTTGGACTGTATGCTTTGCAACATCGTGGTCAGGAGTCCGCAGGTATTACTGTTTATGATGATCGCGGTACAACAAACACCCATAAAGCAATGGGGTTAGTATCCCAAGTTTTTAACGAAACAGTTTTGTCACAGCTTAAAGGGGCTTTAGCAATCGGGCATAATCGCTATTCAACTACAGGTTCCAGTAAGGTGTGCAATGCTCAGCCGATTGTGATCAATACCCGACTTGGTGATTTTTCGCTTGCCCATAACGGCAACTTGGTAAACGCCACAGAATTACGTGCTGAACTCTCAGCGCAAGGTCATGCCCTCGAATCAACTACTGATTCTGAAGGGATTGCTTTTGCAGTGGGTGAGGCGGTGGAAGATGGCAAAGATTGGCAAGCCGCAATCGTTGTAGCTTTGCGTCGATGTTATGGCGCTTTTAGCTTAGTAATGGCAATGCCGAATGCGATCGCTGGTGCGCGAGATGCCTATGGTGTGCGTCCCTTAGTAATTGGCAAAACTCCTGATGGTTCCTATGTATTATCTTCAGAGACCTGTGGTCTAGATATTATCGGTGCTGAGTATGTCCGTGAAGTGCAACCAGGAGAACTAGTAATTATTACGATGGCAAATGGTATTCAATCAGTGCAATGGGAAGAATCGAAGCCAAAGCTTTGTGTATTTGAGATGATCTACTTTGCAAGACCTGATAGCGTCATGCATGAAGAAAGTCTCTACAGCTATAGAATGCGAATTGGACGAGAGCTTGCTAAGGAAAATTTTGTCGAGGCTGATATTGTTATTGGTGTGCCTGATTCGGGTATACCTGCGGCGATCGGCTTTTCCCGCGAGTCAGGGATCCCTTACGCAGAAGGACTAATTAAAAATCGCTATGTGGGGCGTACTTTTATTCAGCCGACACAAGCTATGCGTGAGTCTGGTATTCGGATGAAGCTGAATACATTACGCGATGTTTTGCAAGATAAGCGTGTAATTGTAATCGATGATTCGATCGTAAGAGGAACGACGAGTCGTAAAATAGTAAGAGCATTGCGTGAGGCTGGTGCGACTGAAGTACATATGCGTATTTCTTCACCGCCCGTTACTCACCCTTGTTTTTATGGTATTGATACGGACTCCCAAGATCATTTGATTGCTTCACATAATTCCGTAGAAGCGATCGCTAAACAGATTGAGGTTGATACGCTTGCGTATCTTAGTCACGACGCAATGTTAACAGCGACACAAATTGATACCACGCATTTTTGCACAGCTTGCTTTACAGGAAAATATCCTATTGACGTTCCTGATAAGCTCAAGCGCACCAAACTTATGCTAGAAAATACTGCACCATGACTAAGATCCTCTTTCATCTCGCATTCCCAGTAAAAGATATTCCAAGCACCAAGGCTTTTTATATTGACGGATTGGGCTGTCTTGCGGGGCGCGAGTCAAATGACTCACTGATCATGAGTTTGTACGGACACCAGTTGGTAGCGCACGTTGTTCACGAATCACTCGAAGTACAACGTGGAATTTATCCTCGTCATTTCGGCTTAGTGTTCTATTCTGAAAGTAACTGGATGGCTTTATTAGAAAAAGTACATGATAAGCGATTGAAATTTTATCAAAAGCCTAAAGTTCGCTTTGTTGATACCCCCTTAGAGCATCGAACTTTTTTCTTAGCTGATCATTCGGGTAACATTCTTGAGTTTAAGCATTACAAGTTTGAGACAGCTATTTTTGGTGAGACTGATTTTCATGAGGTTGGTGATGTAGATTTTGCTCAACAAGTAGCAGTTGGTACTTATAAATAGTAAGTAAGACTAATGTTTTGGAATGAAACTATACTTCATAGCCTTAACTACAAAATCCGATAGATGTTTGGAGATTCGCCCAAGTATAGCCACGCTTAGGTGAATTAATACAAAAAAAGGAGATAGCGCTAGCGCTATCTCCTTTTTTGTGTGATTTTAATTTGTTTCGCAACATCTGAAATTGTTTTCTTTTTTGGCGCTGGCGTGCTGAACCACCTTTACCTTTGTCGTTACGACCTTCGCTGCGTGGGGATTCCCAACGCTTAAGTCTTTGATTCATACATAATCTCTAATTTAGGATATGTTCAATATTAAGTTGAGCTACTTTAGAATTACTATCACTCTTTAGAATGAAAGCATAAATATCTAATTAACGTCAGTTCGGTTTAAGCTGGCAAATTTTCAAAGTCTAAAAGTAAAAGCCTTGCTAAGCAAGGCTTTTACTTTTAGACTTTGAGAGAGGGTTTGCGTAGCAAACCCTCTCTCAAAGTCTGTTTCAAATTATCCCGAACTCGCGTTAACTAAATAATTGCTATGCTCTGCACAGCAATTATTTAGTTAGATATAGCAATCCTAAATCAGTTTTAGAAATCAATGGCTTCGACTTCGCTCAGCTATTGTTTATAGGTGGCTGAGCGAAGTCGAAGCCACTTACATCTCATTTAGGACTGCTATATTAGTTTTTGTTTAAGATTTTCAGAGTTTCTAAATCCTACCGCAATCGCTTTACCATCTTTGACAAATAAAGGACGTTTTAGAAGCATGGCATCCTTGGCATAGACTTCAATCCATTGAATATGTGTCCATGTTTCCTTTGCAGAATTCAGGGCACGGTAAGACTGCCCTGAGGTATTTCTCATCGCTCTTTCTCCTAAAACATTCACCCATTCTGCAATCGTGGTTCTAGATGGTGGATAGTCTTTAGTATTTATAAATTCATAGGCAATGCCTTGATCTTCTAGCCAAGCGATCGCTTTTTTGCAAGTTCCACAACTAGGAATGCCATAGACTTGAATAGGCATGAATTTTGTCGATATAAATGCTAACTTTCTAGTGAAGTATAGCATTTTCCCACCTTCGGTGGGAATAGCACTTGTTTAAAAAGTTCTATAGTTTATGGAAGCCCACCCCTTCGGGGTGCACTTCCACAAACTGGTGAGAGAGATGAGATGTACTTTTGCCTAAATCAATCATGAATCGTCGTAAAGTCTAATTGATTGCCAATGGGCCTTAGGTTTGACACGGTATAGTTAGGTATCATAATCGTATGCCTATGGTTATGGAGAATTTCCAGTACTTCAGGGGAATTGATATAAATTAAGGCTTTCTCTACAGCTTTACGTACAGAGAGATCACAATCCTTGAGGAATTGCGAAAGATAAAATACGGCATCATGTGTACCAATTTCCCCTAATGCGGATGCTGCATCACAACGAACATAGGCATAATCGTCTTCCTTCAGCACTTGAGCTAGCAGTGGCACTACTTCCTCCATGCCAATTTGTCCTAGAGTACGAGCGGCGACACTGCGGGTATGACTAGAAGGATTTTTAAGCATTTGAGCAACAGGCGCGATCGCCGGAACACCAATACTTTTTAGGGCTTGAACAGCTTGCGATTGCACACTGATATCATTTTCGGTTAAAAGGCTAGCGAGGGGATGAGCTGATAGCGGTGATTTAATCTGTCCTAGTGCCCAAGCTGCTTCAACCCTGACATACTTACTGCCATGTTTGAGAGCTTCGATCAGGGTAGTAACTGCTAGGGGTGAGTTAATCTGTCCTAGTGAGTGGGCTGCATGGACTTTGACAATGTCATCGCTATATTTGAGAGCATCTACTAAGGGTGATACTGCAGGTAGGCTTGCTCGCCCCAAAGCTTTGGCTACGGCTGCTTGGACTTGGATCGATGGGTGACTTAATAAACTGATTAAGGCATTAATGGCTTCAGCACTACCAATCCAGCTTAGAGCCGAGGCTGCCTGCCAAATTATTTTTCGATTCGGATCTTTAGTGGCTTCGATGAGTGGGGCTATTGCTAAAGGCGATCGCAAATAACCTAAAGCGATCGCGGCTTTTTGGGAGATGGGAACTTCGTTACTTTCTAATCGATCTAGCAAGGCAGGCACAACATTTTCACGACAGCGAATGATTTTTTGCAAGGCGATCGAAAAATGATCAGAACGCACAGCTGCATCAAATTCAGCTAAAACTGCTGCCCCTCCTCCTAATTCAGGAGCAGACTGGATATGATGATTGTCGGAGAATGCATACCCAGGAGATACAGGAATCCGATAGTCTTCAAGTTTTGGTGGCGTAAATTTTGAATTAGACGGGATTTTGGGTATTTCAGTTGGTTCTTGAGCATTCATATCGGCTGTCCCATTAATTATGTTGTTCAGTCCCATTACCCATTAATTAAGCCAAAGGTTAGCTATATTTAACATTACATTTTGCGAACAGAGTCTGCAACACTGAAATAATTCTAGTAGCTAATTTATGAACCAACTTTTAAGCGCATTTACTTTATTCTTAAGCCTCCTTGTTGAAGCAATTCCCTTTTTGATGATGGGAGTTCTACTTTCTGGAGCTTTATTAATATTTGTAGATGAACGCAAGCTTATTATGATTTTGCCCAAAAATCCTTTTCTAGGATCGTTGGCTGGGAGTTTACTAGGATTTATGTTTCCTGTATGTGAATGTGGCAATGTACCTGTGGCAAGACGATTAATTTCGCAGGGTGCGCCAATTTCGGTGGCAGTGAGTTTTTTGCTGGCAGCTCCGACGATTAATCCTGTGGTAATTTGGGCGACTTGGACTGCCTTTCGCGATCAACCTGAAATTGTGGTACTACGGGTAGTTTTATCCCTCGCTAATGCAGTAATCATATCTATGATATTTAGTACTCAAAAAGATTTACGTCCGATTTTAAAGAAAAATATAGCGATCGCCTTGCCTGCTCCTAAGGTCAAAGCGGGTGTCGTGCCTACGGGAACATTTTTTTTAGGAGAAGATCGTAGCCAGCCTTTAGATTTGTCAGGCTATAACACTGAAAGTAATCAAATTATTACGAAATCTTTGCCTGATCGCCTAAATCTATTGTTAGACAATACGCTTGCCGAAATGCGCGAATTAGGGGCGATTTTGGTATTTGGTAGTGCGATTGCGGCGATCATTCAGGTATGGGTTCCCCGCGATATTATTCTCAATTTGGGGCAGGGACCAATTAGTTCGATTGTGTCCATGATGATTTTGGCTGCGATCGTCTCTATTTGCTCAACGGTGGATGCATTTTTTGCCCTGTCCTTTGCGTCAACTTTTACAGGTGGCTCGTTGCTAGCCTTTCTTGTGTTTGGTCCGACAATCGATCTCAAAGCAATCGGCTTAATCTTAACGATTTTTCAAAAACGCGCCGTTATCTATATGTTTTTACTAACTGCTCAACTTACTTTTTTAAGCTGTCTATTCATCAATTTCCAAGTTCGCTAAAAATGCTGATTTATGAGGGGGCAATTTCGAGGGGATACTCTTTCATCAATCATTGAGGATTGCTATAAAATGAGGATCGCTTTGATGTCTTACATCAAAACTTATTTCCGCCGATACTCAATTTATACTCAATTTATAAGGTTGCCCGTGTCTGTTAGTGAATCTGTGCTTGAATCTCCTTCTATCGAATCTATTACTAATGCATCTTTAACCAATATCGATCCCACAGATTTTTCGCTGTCCTTACCTGATCCCCACGATGAAGGTTTAGCGGAGGGACAATTTCTCGCAGAAGTTGATCAAGCATGGCAGGTATGCGATCGCTTTGATTTACAAACAGATATTTGGCGTGGCAGAATTTTACGAACTGTGCGCGATCGCGAAAAGACGAATGGTGAAGGTCGTGGCATGGGTTTCTTAAAATGGTTACAAGAGCGCGAAATCAGTAAATCTCAAGCCTATTCATGGATTCAACTAGCGAATAGTGCGGATACCCTCATGGCGGATGGTCAGTTAGATGCCGATGATATTCGTCAGTTTAGTAAACGTGCTTTTGTAGAAACTTCCCAAGCTTCTCCTGAAATACAGCAATTAATAGTCGATGCGGCTCGCAATGGCGAAAAGATTACCCGTCGCGAGGTGCGCCAACTTTCTGATGAATGGACTGCCATGAGTTCCGATCATCTTCCCGATGATTTAAAAGAGAAGGTTGCTGCCCATACAATTCCCACGCGCTATGTGGCTCCATTGGTGCGTGAAATCGATAAATTACCTGAAGCGTATCAAGCGCCAATCAAACAGGCGATCGCGGATGGCTCCGATCTGGACAATATCAAACTCGTCACGGCTGATGCTCAAAGGCTGACTAAGTATCTATCGAATACTAGTCAAGTCCAAGCAATTGCCCAACGTTCTGTAAATATCGATCTTGCTCTCGAAGAAGCTCTCCGCATCGGATGTCTTAAGCTTGCATCGGATCTCGTTAGCCAATCCTCACAACTGGAACAGGCGATCGCCAAACTATACAGCACATGGAAGCGTGTAGCAATGTCCGCCGATCAACTATATGTAGAAGCAGGTGCAAGTACTCCTAATTTAATTGATTTACTCAATTCTCTGGATTCCCTTGCTAGTCCTAATATTGCGGTGCAAATTGGGAATGATCAATCAGGGCGCACTATTCGTTTACAAATTACAGAAGAGTCATAAACTTTTTTTCATAAAATTTAGGACTTACGCAAACCGAACGAATTTATTACGCATTGGGTAGATGTGGTGCGGGCAAAGCCCGCACCACATCTACCCAATGCGTAATAAATTCGTTCGGTTTGCGTAAGTCCTAAATTTTATGAAAAAAAGTTTATGACTCTTCTGTAATTTGTAAACGAATAGTGCGCACTGATTGATCATTCC
>JADBWH010000080.1 GCA_020404105.1 Pseudanabaena sp. M53BS1SP1A06MG
AGTGATACAAAAGCAGAAGACTATAATTGGATTGCTGCAGTTGAAGATTTTGTTCTCTATAACTCGATGAAGAATGCGTTTACTTTTGGTGGTGACTTGCGATCGCTACCTGCAATTGCTATTAACGACCAACGTAGTGTAACTTTTGGGAGAAATCACGACACAATTCGAGAACTGAACGCTCAGGCGATCAATCCCTTCAACGATGCTACCGATTCTTATCTTGCCACTGCCTATATATTAGCGAGACAGGATGGAACACCTCTAATTTTTAACGACGATAATCTTAATTCTCTGTATATCAATTTTGGTGTTAAATTTCGTCAGATCATGATTCAACGTGGAGAAGAGGGCAAGAATGTTAAAGAAAACATTTTGAAGGTTACGAATAGTCCAACAGTTCTAATTATGGAAAGAGGAGCAGAAGGTCTCTTTGTCGAAAACAAAGGAATGGCGAAATTCGATATCCCTGTACTAGATTTAACCCTATCCAATCTAGAAGGTTGCTATCGAGAGCTTCGCAATAACTTTACAGTTGTAGTTGAGAATCGCAACGGCAAAAAGTATATAACCAAATGGGGAACTTGGGATCGTGGAGGCATGAACGTTGTAGGACGCGATGCTCTCTACTTCATCCGCGAACCATTTAATGGATTTTTTTGAGAAGTCGATCTCCATTTAATTCTCAACCGAGAAGATTTGGGGCGATCGCTTTTTAATTAATCCATTTATTACGGCAATTTTAATTGTTGGGCAGGAGTGAAAAATTGGCGTGTAACTAGAGTCGTTAATATTAATGCAGTGATGAGATTAGCTGTAGTAATAGCGAATAGAATTACTAACTGATAGCGCACTGCTAATAGTGGCGAAGTACCGCTTAAGATTTGCCCCGTCATCATCCCTGGTAAAGAGACGACCCCTGCGACCATCATCACGTTAATGGTGGGAATCATGGCGGCTCTAATGGCATCGGTTTGATAATTAAAAATAGCCTGCTGCGGGGTTGCGCCTAAACATAAATGCGTTTCGATGTCCCGCGATCGCTTGACTAAATCCTGTGTAAATCTCTCGGCAGCGATCGCAGCCCCATTCATCGAATTGCCTAAGATCATGCCTGAGAGAGGAATTAAATATTGCGGTGAATACCAAGTATCGGGCTGAATCACTAAGAAGGTGGTGTATGCAAGGATGGCGAGAGTACTGACGATCACCGATATCCACATAATCGGTAGAACGTAAGGTACTTTTTCACGCACACGGTTTTTGGCTTCACGGGCTGCCATCAGGCTCATCAAGAAAATGATGAAGAGAATAACTACGGGCTGCTTGATCTCAAATACGGCATCTAGCAAAAAACCAACCACAATCAATTGAATGATGCTACGAAAAGTAGCGATGATTAGATTCTTGGCAATGTCTAATTTTTGCCAGACCGAGAAACTAGTAGCGATCGCAATCATCCCGACCGCGATCACCATTTTGGGAATATTCAAATCAATGACAGTAGTCATAAGTAATTCACCGTAGAAGATGGCAGCACTTTTATTATTTACAGATATCCATAGAAAAAATAAGCCTCGCTAAGCGAGGCTTATTTTTTCTTAAGATTGTAATGCTGCTAGGGTTTGTGAACCAAGCACTCCATCTACAGGCAAGCCATAAAATGCTTGGGCTTTTTTGATGGCAGCCGTTGTCCGAGAACCTTGAATACCATCAATCGCTCCATCATAAAAACCGAGATTACTCAATAGAGTTTGTCCTTGTTTGATGGCATTATCGGAAATGTTAATACTTGGTTGAGTTTCCTCAATCTGCACTGTCAGAGGATTGATATCTGCCTCCAATGCAGCAACAGTCAAAGAACCTGCGATACCATCAGGGATTAAGCCATAGGTTTTTTGGGCAAGAATAATTGCCTCTTGGGTCATGGGTCCTTTAATGCCATCGATCTCACCGCCATAAAAACCGCGATCACTCAGCAATTGCTGCACATTTTTCACCGCATCTGAGGACTTGTATTCATCTGGTGTTTTGTAATTAGCAGGAACTGACTGAACAGCCTCATATTCGTAAGTGTCCGACTGCAACGCGGCGAGAGTCTCAGAGCCAACAATACTATCAGCTTCAATCTTATAAAATGTTTGAGCCGCGACGATTGCTTCTCTAGTCGCAGGTCCCATCACACCATCGATCTCTCCAGGATTAAATCCTCGTCTTGCCAATAATTGTTGCAGACTGGCAATTTCTGGCGTATGGGCAAAGGCAGAGATTGGCATAGCATTTAGAGTGATCGCGCTTGCGGCGAGTCCAACACATACAACGGACTTAGCATGGTGAGACGATTTCGCGATCGAGTCTAATAATTGACAATCTAAAGCTTGATCAATAGATTCGCCTTGTTGGAGGCGTTCAGAAATCATTTCACTGTGGAGATAAGCAACAAGTTCCATACAATTCAGCCTCAATAAAAAACGCCACTAGGCTAATTAATTGGCTCTTTTGTGTTCGTAAGAGCCTATATATTTATTGTATGGAAAAAAGCCAGTAAATGTCAGATAATGCTTGTTTTTATAATCTTTAACAACTGAGATCAGGTGCTTTGTACCCACCTTTACTTCCTTTACTTAAGGATTTTGGCGATCACTTCAGCTAAACCATCTAGGGTATATTCCACAGCCTCACAATCAACGCGCCCCAATAAATCATCACAGGCTTTGGAAGTTTGAGGACCAATAGAAGCAATTTTTGAGGAGGCAATCCAAGCCTGCCAAGTTTCTCTGGCAGCTACTCGATCCAGTAATTGACAAAAATGGTGCACAGTCTTGGAGCTAGCAAAGGTAATGACATCAAGTTTTTGGCTTTGAATAGCGGCTAAAGCGACAGGATCGATCGCTTCAGGACAGCCCGACTCATAGGCTGGAATTGCCTCAACAATTGCCCCATGCAGTTGCAACTGCTCAACTAAAACTTCGCGTCCCCCTGATTGCACTCGCGGGAATAATAACTTTTTGTCAGCTAAAACATGATGGCAAGACAGAAATGCGTCAACCAGAGCATCGGCAATAAAATCATCTGGCACTAAATCGGGCGTAATTCCATAATTAGCAAGCACTTCGGCGGTCTTGCGCCCCACTACGGCAACTTTGAGGGAATGTAAAGCCCTGCTATCTTGACCCACCTGTTGCAATCTCCCGAAAAAACTCTCAACGGCATTGGTTGAGGTCAAAATCAACCAGTCGTAATCAGGTAAAGAAGCGATCGCCTGATCCAACATTTCCCAACTGGTCGGCGGTACGATCGCCAGAGTTGGCATCTCGATAACTTCAAAACCTTGTCTAGTGAGTAAATCTGTAAATTGGCTAGCCTGTGTCGCTGCCCTAGTTACTAAAATCCGTTTGCCGTGCAATGGTAATTTTTCCTTTTCTAGATCAACACTGGCTTCGACTTTGCTCAGCCAACGTTGGCATCGAATTCTCTCAGCCAACGTACTTTTGATGGGACTTGATTCCAAGTCTTGGCAAACATAATTTTCTAATAATTTCTTTTCAGAATGGGACAAAAGCTCATGAAACTTTACGACTTCCCCAATAATGATCACCGATGGCGATAGCGAGCCTTCAGGCAATTTTGACTGGATATCCTGCAAAGTCCCTGTCCATACCTGCTGCTCAGGTCGTCCACACCACCGCACGATCGCGATTTTTTCATTCCCAGATTTTCTCTGTTGTAATTTTGCCAACAATCCCGCCAGATTCTTTGTCCCCATCAAAATTACCAACGTCGGAATTTGGGCGATCGCATCCCAAGGCAATCGATCTAAATCATGCCCCGTCATGACCGCAAAACAAGAACTCGCCTCTACTTCCGTAAGTGGTATCCCAGCTAACATCGGAGCTGCGATCGCACTAGAAATCCCTGCAATTACTTCCCATTCACAATTAGCGGCTTGCAATGCTGATATCTCAGGTAGCGATCGGCTAAATATCCAAGGATCGCCACTCTTTAGACGCACTACTTGCTTACCCTGTAAGCAATATTCCACTAGCATCTGATTAATTTCTGCTTGCTTAATGCTTTCATAACCGCCTCGTTTACCCGCAATAATGCAATTACATTGTGGCGACGCAAGATCTAATAAATTACGATCTACCAGTGCATCACTAATAATTATTTCAGCGGTACTGATCAAATCCCTAGCACGAACCGTCAAAAACTCCGCGCCCCCGATTCCTGCGCCAACTATAAAAACTTTGCCTTGAGTTAAATTGAGTTGATAAATATCTTGCATTCTAGGATTTGTGGTAATTGTCATTTACAGCGCTTTGCGCTTAGGGACTTGCGATTAATTAAAGTACCTACGGCTTCGACTTCGCTCAGCCAACGTTGGCTGAGCGAAGTCGAAGCCATACAAACTCGGTGATACCTTTTTTCTCGTCAAGTCCCTTACTTAAAAACCAAAAATATTTCTGTACTACTCAAAGTCTCAATAGTTTTTAACTCTCAAGAGCAGCAAAGCCCTTTAATGATAGTAACTCGAACATATAGCTATCCTAAATAGTGTGTTCCATAAACCATTTAGGATAGCCACAGAAATTAGTCGATGCTACATTTACTCAATATGTAAGTAAGTCCTAATGTCAATTTTAGATACTTTATGGAAGCATACCTCAAAAGGGAACTTTTCTATAAATCTAACGATCTACAAATTATTTAGAACTGCTATATATTTGTAGTAGAGATATAACAGTAATTAGCTAGATGTTGTAAGTTTATGATATTTCCTTTCCTAGCGCCATCTGTTCCTTCTTACATAGTATCACCATCACCATCGCCATCACCATCTCCATCTCCACCATTTGTTCCTTCCCGCATAGCACAATCACCATCACCATCTCCATCTCCTTCGCCACCACCACTTATTCCTACTGCGCCTACAAACCCCACAAATGTAAACAAGCCAATTTTGAAACCTTCTTGTGATGAACTATTAGGTGGAATATTTTGCAACAATGGTGAATCAACTCAAACTGAAGTGAATATTGACATTAACAAGATTGATGGAGAGCGAACTAGATCAGTATGTGCGTATTCTGGCGCTTGCAATTCTTCAATCCCTACGATTAGCTTTAATTCCATCCAAGAAGATCTACAAAGAGCATCAAAAATTACTGATAGTCAGTCTTGGGTAATTTATCCAATTATTTATGATGATCGTATTGAGCTTATCACTATTCCTCCTTCTGGCAAAGAAATCCATAAAGTTATTCCTAATGTTAAGCAGGTTGAACTAACAGAAACAGTCCAGAACTTCTTAGATTCCATACGTGATCCTAGTAGCAATGACTACCTAGAGTCATCTCAGCAACTATATAACTGGATCATTCGCCCACTTGATAGCGACTTAAAAGATGCAGAAGTTAAAACTTTAATTTTCGTGATGGATGGAATATTGCGGGCAATTCCCATAGGAGCATTGCATGATGGAAAGCAATTTTTAGTTCAGAAATATGCCATAGCAGCAGTGCCATCAATGGGATTAGCAAATTTGAAAATTCCTGATCGCCGCAACTCAAAAATACTCGCCATGGGATTAACAAAAGCTACCAAAGATTTTGTAGCTTTGCCGAACGTAGAAGTGGAAACTAGGCTGATTACGTCAAAAATCTTAGCTGAAAATTCAGATCTATTTCTTGATGAGAAATTTACAATTGAAAATCTTAAGAAGCAGCAAAATTCAAAAAACTATGGAATTGTGCATATAGCTTCCCATGCTCAATTCCTAAGCGATAGCGTAGACGGAGCATTTATTCAATTTTGGAATGAGAGACTTAAATTAAGTGATCTTCGCACAATCAGACTGGGAGAAGAGCCAATTGAAATGTTGACTCTAAGCGCATGTCAGACTGCAGTAGGAAAAAATTTGGGACTTAGTGGAACAGCATTAATTTATCGGGCTAAAAGTGTCCTCGCATCATTATGGGCAGTAAGTGATGCAGGTACAACACCGTTAATGTTGAATTTTTACAACTACTATCCTAACGTGAAGAGTAAAGCGATCGCTATTCAGCAAGCACAATTAGATCTCTTAGAAGGCAGAGTAATAATTGAAGGAGGAAAGATCAAAGGGATTCGTAATTTGCCAGCAATACCCGTAAATCAAGCTTCTGTTGACATCAATTTGAAGCATCCATACTTTTGGGCTTCTTTTATTCTAGTTGGCAATTGGCTCTAAAAAATGACCTACGCTTAGCGTAGGTCATTTTTGAACGGAGAGAGAGGGATTCGAACCCTCGTTAAAGTTTCCCCTAAACAGCATTTCCAGTGCTGCGCCTTCAACCACTCGGCCATCTCTCCTCGCTTGATGTCGTAGCAAGTTTTAGTAAACTACTTATTTCATCGTGCGGATTCTAATCATACCAAAGCTTGGTACATATGCAAGAGATGACATCGTAAAAAAACTAATTTTTTTGATGTTTTTTGCTCCTATGGGTAAACCTAAAACTTATACAGCATGCTGGCGATACCAATCGATTGTTTGGTTTAAACCTTGGCGAAAACTGATTTGAGCAGTGAATCCAAAGGCTTGTTTGGCTCGTTCGACATCAAGACAACGACGGGGCTGACCATTGGGCTTGTCTGTTTCCCAGATAATCTCGCCATCATAACCCATTAACTCGGCAATTAAATGAATCAAGTCTTTGATCGAAATTTCAGAACCAGTGCCAATATTGACTGGCTCAGATTCGTTATAAAGACCTGAAGCTAGCACAATGCCACGTGCCGCATCTTCAGAATAGACAAACTCTCTAGTCGGTGTACCATCACCCCATACCGAAATTGTGCGATCGCCCCTTTGTTGAGCCTCATAAACCTTACGAATCAGTGCAGGAATCACATGGGAGCTACGTGGGTCAAAATTATCCTCAGGTCCATATAGGTTCACTGGTAGTAGGTAAATGCCATTAAACCCATATTGCTGACGATAGGACTGTAGTTGTACAAGCAATGCTTTTTTGGCTACCCCATAGGGAGCATTTGTAACTTCAGGATAGCCATTCCAAAGATCGGATTCTTTGAAGGGAATGGGAGTAAAGTTCGGATAGGCGCAGATTGTGCCAACACAGACAAATTTCTGGACATCTGCTTGATATGCCGAGTGAATTAATTGCACACCCATTATCAAGTTGTCGTAAAACAATTCTGCTGGTTTTTCGCGATTGAGCCCAATGCCACCAACATGGGCAGCAAGGTGAATGATTAAATCTTGCCCTTGAACGACTTGTTCGCAAACTGCTAGTGATCGCAAATCATGCTCTTTTGATCTAGGTACAGTAATTAAATCTGGATTTGCACCTGTGGCAACTAGTTGGGCGATCACCTGCTTGCCCAGAAAGCCTGCACCACCCGTGACGAGAATTTTTTGATTCTTGAAGTGATCTGGCTTGAGTTGAAAATTTGCTTGAGATTCTGGCATAAAAATTTCTGGGAAATAGGAATGATTTATGAAAAATTAGAAGAATTGCCAAATTGTTTGGTGGCAATTACCAAGTAGCAGCCTGTCCAGCTTTTCTCAAGGTCGCAATGTCCTGAGCTTCAGTACCTTTAGGATTAGGCAAGCCCAATGCTTCTAAATCTGCATCAACCATTAGTTCAACTAATCCCTTAAAGGTTACTTTGGGTTCCCAACCCAGTTTTTGTTTTGCTTTAGTGCAATCACCTAATAACAGATCAACTTCCGCAGGTCGGAAATAACGGGGATCAATTTCTACATAGTCTTCCCATTTGAGATTAACATAGGCAAAGGATTCTTCGAGAAACTCTCGCACGGAGTGGGTTTCACCTGTCGAAATCACGTAGTCATCGGGTCGTTCTTGCTGCAACATTAACCACATAGCCTCAACATAGTCCTTGGCATAGCCCCAGTCACGTTTAGAGTCTAGATTACCTAGATACAGTCTTTTCTGTTGACCTGCAAGGATCCGCGCGATCGCTCTAGTGATTTTACGTGTAACAAAAGTTTCTCCGCGTCTTGGCGACTCATGGTTAAATAAAATGCCATTGCAAGCGAACAATTCATAGGATTCGCGGTAGTTTACCGTTTGCCAATGAGCATATACCTTAGCGCAAGCGTAAGGACTGCGAGGATAAAAAGGTGTTGTTTCACTTTGGGGGACAGCTTGTACTAGCCCATACATCTCCGAAGATCCCGCTTGATAAAAGCGAATTTCTGTATCATTACGTTGCTGATAATCGCGCAGAGCCTCTAGTAATCGCAGAGTCCCCATGCCTACAGCATCAACGGTATACTCAGGAGAGTCGAAACTAACACGAACATGGGACTGTGCTCCGAGGTTATAGACTTCATGAGGTTGAACTGCTTCTAAAATACGCCCTAATGTTGTGCCATCAGTTAAATCGCCATAGTGCAAGAATAATTTTGTTTCTGGTAGGTGCGGATCCTGATACATATGATCAATGCGATCGGTATTGATCGTTGAAGAACGACGAATAATGCCATGAACTTCGTATCCTTTAGCTAGTAAAAGTTCTGATAAATAAGATCCATCTTGACCAGTAATGCCCGTAATTAAAGCGCGTTTAGATGTACTCATGAATTATTGTTTGAAAGAACTCTACAAAATTTTACTCGCTTGCATACCTAATAAAATCCCCAATTTAATTTGAGTTAAATGAACTTTGATGGCTGTGATCACAATAAGAAAAGCATTTTCAGGAATCATATCGAAGTAAAATCTTTTTATAATTATTGAGAATGGAGTCAACAAACTGCCAATCTGAAGATTATTAATTCTATATCAATCCTACATTGTGCGCTTCCACATACAAAAGTCTGTAATTTGTAGGGATTACTTAGATATTATTTTTAAACTCCCCAAAAGCTTGAAGGAAAAAGGAAAATCCTAGGATAGTCATGCAATGTAATTGTGTTGCCGATGCTTCGCGCCCGCAACACAATTACTAAAAAAATTACTTTGCAGCACTACCAATCCTAGAAATCTCTAATTCAAGTGCAGAATTACAAAGTTTTACCATCAATTAACATCTTTTCAAACTCAGCCGCAGGTAAGGATGGACTAAAGAAATATCCCTGCATTTGATCGCAACCATGATCTTTTAAAAACTGCATTTGTTCCCTAGTTTCTACCCCTTTAGCACTAACTTGTAATGACAAACTGTGGGCAAGATCAATAATTGCTAAAGAAATTGTGGCATCGTGACTATCTTTAGTGACATCTTGGATAAAGCAACGATCAATTTTGAGGGTATTCACAGGAAAATGTTTGAGATAGCTAAGTGAAGAATAGCCAGTACCAAAATCATCGATCGCTACTTTGACACCCATAGTTTGCAATTGTGACAACACACTAATCGTAGATTCTGCATTTTGCATGATGATCCTTTCGGAGATCTCTAGTTCTAAATATTGCGGTTCAGTATTACTTTCTTGCAAAATCTTGCCGATGACTTCGGGTAAGTTATTATCTGGACGAAAATGCTGACCTGATAAGTTAACAGCAACAAAACCATAATTGATACCCAGTTCTCTCCATGATCGCATCTGTTCACAAACTTCACGAAGAATTAACTCACTTAAACGCAGAATCAATCCTGTCTGCTCAGCAATGTGAATAAACTTACTAGGCATTATGATTCCTAGATCTGGATGTTGCCACCTTACTAGAGCCTCAGCGCCAACGATTTGTCCTGACTGTAGATCAACTAGAGGTTGATAAAACACTCGAAACTCATTGCGATCAAGTGCCCGATGAAGGCTGTTGGCTAAAGCCATATACTCCGCAGATTGGATATTTAGCTCTGAACTATATAACTTGTAGCTATTTCTGCCATGGGTTTTGGCGTAATACATTGCAAGTTCCGCATTTTTGATTAGTCCATCGGCTTCTTGGTGATCATCGGGAAAAATAGTAATGCCAATGCTACTGGTAATAAAAACTTCATGCCCATACAGATTATAGGGACGACTTAATAAATCTAAAATTTTTTGACTTTCAATTTTGATGCTCATCGGATCAGATACATCAGAGATGATCATCGCAAACTCATCGCCCTGTATGCGAGCTACCATATCGCAGGGAGCCGTATAGCGCCTCAGTCGTTCCGCGATCGCTTTGAACAATTGGTCGCCAATATCATTACCAAGAGTATTGTTAATGACATTAAAGTTATCCATATCTAAGAAGAGTAAAGCGAGGGACTTATTATTGATTTTGGCATGCAGGACTGCTTGAGTTAAAGATTCATGAAACAAAACCCGATTAGGTAGCTGTGTTAGTGCATCATGGTGAGACAAATACTCAAATCTTGCACCAACAGCTTTGATTTCATCGTAATAATGCTCCCTCACAGAGTTGTATTTCTGTAATCTTGAGGCGATCGCCCCTAGTAGTTCTGAAGATGTAAATGGTTTGGTAAGGTAGTCATCTGCCCCCAACTGCATCGCTTGGCGCATATCCGCTTTATCTGTCATCGCCGTTAAAAAGATAAACGGAATCATGGATGTTTTTGGCTCTTGTCGTAGTGCCATCAGAGTGCCATAGCCATCTAGCTCTGGCATAGCAATATCGCAGATAATTAGATTTGGCAAATAGGTTTTAGCAGTTTGCACCCCCAAAACTCCATTTTCAGCCCCCAATACCTCAAATCCTTCATAGGAAAGCGTCTCCATGATCTCTTCGCGTAAAGCTTCTACATCTTCGATGACTAAAATCGTTGTCATGACTTTGTTTTCTCGATCAATTTGTTGATATTGGCATTGAGTGGTATTTGGCTGCACTTCCCCTAAACCATAGATATTGGCAACTTCACTCGGACAGTTGTCCCCTTATTTTCAACACTAGTAAGTTGAATTGTGCCACCGAGAATGTCAATGGAATTTTTGATAATTGCCATACCTAACCCAGTCCCTGCGATCATACCAACATTGTGAGCACGATAAAAATGCTCAAAAATCTTTTCTTGATCAATTTCAGGAATACCTATTCCATAGTCTTTAAATTCTAATAGTAGTCTGGGCTGGAGATCACTAGTTTGTGAAATCGTAAAGTTAACCTCCGTACTATTTGGCGAATATTTAATTGCATTGGACAACAGATTAGCAATAATCTGTTTAAAAAATTTAGTATCGATTACAATGTTGGTCGGCGCATTAATATTTTTAAAGATAACTCGATGCTTACCATTACCTAAGAGTTTTACTTGCTCAATAACCTCTAAACAAAAAGATTCTAAGTTAATCGTCTCTCCACGTAGTTCAAACCTTCCAGATTCAGTTTTACCAATCACCAGTACTTCTTCTAAAAGGCTAGTCATCCCCTTGACTTCTCGTTGAATCTTATCGATTCTTTCGAGCTTTTTCTCATTGGACATCTTATGTCCATAGTTGCGTAATAGGTCACTGGCAGTTTGAATTGTAGCTAAAGGAGTTCGGAACTCATGGGAGGCTCTAGAAATAAACTGGGATTTAAGTTCATTTAGTTCTTTCTCTTTAAGTAAAGCTATTTCAAGCTGTCTAAGACTTTGCTCTAGTTGTTGAGTTCGCTCAGTAACTTGAAATTCGAGATTTTTATTAAGGTCTTGCACACGCTCAAATAATTTTACCTGTTGAATCGCGATCGCCACATGATTCGCTAATTGTCTTAGTAAGTCAATCTCAAATTCCTCCCATAGACGTGTTTCTAAGCACTGATGAGCAATTAGTAAGCCCCAAAGGGTATCTCCAAATGAAATTGCAACAACAATATTAGCCTTGACTTGAAATTGTCGTAAAATTTCTTTGTGACATAGGCTGATTTCGTCAGTCTCAACATCATTGATACTTGATATTGGTTGTTTATAATATTTTTGAATATTCTCTTGATTGAAGCATGGATCATTTATAGTTTTGCCAAGAATAGATAATGATAAATCATTAACTGCTTCAACTACAAATGTACCACTCCAATCTTGATTAAATTGATAGATAGCAACACGATCAATGTGTAATAGTTCTTGAGCTTCTTTAACTGTAATTGCTAAAACTTGTTCAAGGTTCAGCTCTCGCTGAATTTTGAGTAAAATTGCATTTAATAAGCGTTCTCTTTCGCTTTGATAGCGCAATTGTGTCTCAACTCTCTTCCGTTCAGTAATATCATAGTAACTACTCAAATACATCCGTTTCCCCTTATAGAGCATAATTCTTGTGGAAACTAAAACATCTTTAAATGTGCCATCTTTATGACAAATCCGAGTTTCAACAGTAGTTGTGCGACCAGTTTCTTGCAACAGTTGTAAGCGTTGTAAAGCCTTGTCATGCTCACCCCGATCAGGATATAGAAAATTAGTAAAGTCATGACTAGCATTTGCCTCAGCGATCGTATATCCCGTGAGATTTTCCATCCCATCATTAAAAATCGAGAAATAGCCTGAGTCATCACTAAAAGTAATTCCTTCCTTAATTGATTTTAGGACTGTGCGTAGACGTTCCTCACTTTCTAATAATCTTTGGGTAGATTTGACTTGTTCGGTAATGTCGATTTGAATACCAATATAGTTAGTTAGTTCACCATGATCGTTAAATACTGGTGCGATATATAAATCATTCCAAAATGGCGTTCCATCCTTGCGATAGTTAAGTAATACTGCGTGACATTCTCTTTGTTCCTTAATCGCTTGGCGTAAATCTAAGATCCCAATCTGATTGCGATCCCCACCTTGTAGAAATTTACAATCACGTCCGATTACTTCTGCTGCACTATAACCTGTAATTCTCTCAAAGCTAGGATTTACATAGATCATCGGATTGTTTGGTTGCGTGGCATCAGTAATCACGATTCCATTAGGACTAGCAGCGATTGCCCGTTCGCGTAATTTCAGCGATTCTTCGACACGATTGCGTTCAGAAACTTCACGTAAAGATGCAACTACATATACTCTGCGATCTTCATCAATAGTCTCTGATACTCGCATTTCTGCCGAGGTTGTCTTACCACGACTGAGAATGTCTATATCTGTACTTTCCCCTGAGACGATAGGTAAACCAAAACTCTCTCCAATAATATCTTCTGCTTTACATCCAAACATCTCTTCGGCGGCATGGTTAACATAGCGGACAATCCCCTCGTGATCAACTACTACAAACGCATCGGAAATAGAGCTAACTAAATGACCAAATTTTTGATCATTGGCATATCTAACATGAGCCTTAGATTTCGATAAATTTGTCATATTTTGACAAGTACCGATAATTTTTTGCAGATTATCACTATCGCAAGTTTTAAGTGATAACGAAATTAATAAAACTCGATTAGTAATCAGATCAAGATGTGCTTCATACTCAACCTTTTGTTGCGATTGCAAGCACTGACGAATATGTGAATCTAAGGAATTAGCAAATTCTAAAGGTAAGCATTCATTAACTGTTAATCCAATTATATCAACAGTTTGATCGATCATTCGTTCCCCAAATACCAGATGCACAAAAGCAAGATTGGCAATTTCAAAGCGTAGTGTTAACTCCAGATCATCTTCACTTGATACATCTGGATTTGACTCAACGGTCAAAACAAAAATTCCGCATTGAATAAGATCTAGGATATTTTGCATAATAGCCAAATTCTTATACTAAATACCAAATATCGCGGTTACATTAATTTTACATTGAAAATTAAAAGTCTGAGCATAACTGAAACATCCCGTCACAAGTGAACAAGGTTTCTAAATCCTCTTATACCGAATATACTCATGCCACAATGAGGGATTAGCATCTTAAAACAGAGTAGTTTAAAGATGAAGATCTAATGTATGCTAAACATACTTACTAATAGCTTTATAATCTACAAATGTTTATATTGCCTTTAGAGTGCTTCCTTAATATGTCTTTAAAGTTATTGGTTCCCTCAATCGGCTGTGCTAGTTGTATCGAAACAATTTCCAAAGCGATCCAATTTGCCGATACATCAGCAATAGTTACAGGTGATCCTGCTTCTAAAACAGTTAATATCGAGACTCAATTACCTGAATCTCAAGTCCGTGAACTAATTGCGAACGCAGGGCACAAAGCTGCCTAAAAATTTGCTTCAAAGATCGCAAAATGCGCCACTCGGTGAATTAAATTCTCCCGACTTTCCCCCACTTTTATGTAATAACCTTGCATTAGAAATAATCATCGTTTTTTCTAGGGATTTAGCCATATCATAAATGGTGAGAGCCGCAATGGTAACAGCAGTTAATGCCTCCATTTCCACCCCAGTCTCAGCTTTGGTCTTGACCTCTGCTTCAATCTGATAACCAGGAATATTTTCATCTAAAATAATTTTGACATCGACACCAGTCAAATTTAGTGGATGACACATTGGGATTAAGTTGGCAGTTTGTTTTGCTGCCATAATCCCTGCCAATCTTGCCGTGCCTAAAACATCTCCTTTCGGTAAGTTTCCTGCTTGGATTGCGTCCAAGGTGGTTGTTTTCATGGATATTTCGCATACGGCGATCGCTCTTCTTACTGTTGATGGCTTGAGCGTCACATCCACCATTTGAGCATTACCACTTTGATCAAGATGAGCCAGTGACTGAGGAGTATCCGTATCCATAAAAGCTTTGCTGCAATTCGCACAATAATAAAAAACAAGGTATTGATAGAGTTTGCGCTTAACTGATAGCAATAAACTCTTTCCCTAGTACAAAAGTCTACCTGAATATATGACTGAGACTTTAAAGATTGACCTTTATGCTAAGAATCTAGCTGCGACTCAAGCGATCGCCACCCAACTAGCCCAACTTGTGACCACAGGTACAATTATCTTGCTAGAAGGAAATCTGGGCAGTGGTAAAACTACTTTCATGCAAGCTTTTGGGCAGGCTCTTGGTATTAGTACCACGATCGCTAGCCCCACCTTTACCCTCATCGATGAATATACCGAAGGGCGCTTGCCACTGTATCATATTGATCTCTATCGCCTCGATCCATCACAAGTTCCCAGCCTTCACTTAGAAGAATATTGGCGGGGTGAAGATTTCCCTCTCGGTGTCGTAGCGATCGAATGGGCAAGCAAGTTACTCACTATCCCTCCACAACATCTAAAGATTAATCTCTCAATGCCAGCAAGTACATTCTATGATCAAGAACAAAAACATCAAGTCCAAACAGATGCTTTAGCTGAAGATTTTGTCGATGACTTGCCTAGTGATCGACTTATTCAACTAATTGCCAAGGGCAGAACCTATGTAGAGCTTCTTAAAAGTCTCCCAAATACTAGTGTGCTTTTGTAAGCAAATAAAGATTTTGAGAGTGTGGCAAAGCTACACTCTCAAAATCTTTATTTGCTAATTGTTCTTCTCAGATGTATTTGCAGGATCTGCTTCACCTTGCCCCCTCATCTCATCCTGAAATCCTCGGAGAGATTGTCCCACGCTACGACCGATCTCAGGGATACGTTTAGCTCCAAAAATTGCCACACCCACAAGCGAAATTACAATTAATTCTGGCCATCCAATTCCAAACATTGCCCTTACATCTCCTCAAACGTATCTGCTATCCTTTTATACAGCCTTTTGTAAACAAAAGAGCTACAAAAATTATTTGCTTGAATAAAAAGTAAGCACACTTAAAAACTAATGGAAGCAACCATTATTTGGCAACTTGGTAGCACCGATCCTGAAGCTGAGTCAAATCTGGCACGCATTGCTCAATGGTGGGCATCCCTTGCTGGACAAGAAATTATTTGGCAACAACGCCCCATTACTGACAGTACCAATTATGAAGCGATCGACTGGAGCAAACAATCTCTCGACGAAACCTTCACGATTCAAGCCCCTAGCTTACGAGGTATTACTCTTTATTGGTATAAACCCAGTAGTCCTGATGAGCGTAATATTTCGGTTGGCTATCTCAAACTCGATCTATTTAATCAATGTTTAGACGTATTGCCTTCATCAGGCAGAAGTTACCAGCTTCGTGTGACGCTGCCTAAAATCGTCTACCAAAAGATTAAGCTAGACGATCCACAGTTTGGGAGCCTCACTCAACCTAACGGCGACACAGTCCTACTATTTCGAGATGAAAATCAACGCCTCGAAATTCAAATTAATCTCAGCGCAATCAACACAACTTTACTTCAGCAAAAGATCTCATCAACAAATTCTTAGTTTTATCGGGAAATTGGGTCTAAAACCCCGTCCTTCTAGGACGGCTTTGTATTAATGTATACTATAACATACAGCATAAGACTTACTAAATCCATGTTAGTACTTGAAGCAAAACTTAAAGGCAAGACAGAGCAGTACAACCTCATAGATGAGGCGATTCGTACTGCTTTGTTTGTGCGTAA